>JBAQKP010000207.1:0-5937 GCA_049301135.1 Moraxellaceae bacterium
GAGCGCATGGACGTCGCCAAGTTGTTTGAAGGTAAAAAACAGTGGTTGATGGAGCGCTTTTATCGGCAAATGCGCCAGCGGCATCGGGTGCTGATGCAGGGCAGTCAGCCGATTGGCGAGCAGTGGAATTTTGATCACGACAATCGCAAAAAATGGAACGGGCAGCCGCTGATCCCGCAAGATCGTCGTCAAGTGCATGATCATTCGGCATTGTGGCAGCAGATCGTGGCGGCAGGGGTGAAGAGCTTTGGGCAGCCGCAGGCCGAGCGGATGCGTTGGCCGCTGAATCGCGCCGAAGCATTACAGCATCTTGATGATTTTATTCGGCAAGTATTGCCGTATTTTGGTGATTTTCAAGATGCGATGACGGTGAGTAGTTGGCGGCTGTTTCATTCGCTGTTGTCGTTTGCCCTGAATACCAAGATGCTGAGTCCCCGCGAAGTGGTGCAGGCGGTTGAGCAAGCCTATCATGCGGGTTCACTGCCGATTGCGGCGGTCGAGGGTTTTATCCGGCAGATTTTGGGTTGGCGCGAATATGTGCGCGGCGTGTATTGGGCGCGGATGCCGGATTATGCCGAGCTGAATGTATTCGGGCATCAGCAAGCATTGCCCGCGTGGTTTTGGACAGGCAAGACCCAGATGCGCTGTCTTCAGCAGTCGATTGGTCAATCACTCGATTATGCCTATGCGCATCACATTCAGCGGCTGATGGTGATCGGGAATTTTGCCTTGCTTGCAGGTTTAGACCCTCAAGCACTGCATCGCTGGTATCTGGGGGTGTATATTGACGCGTTTGAATGGGTCGAGTTGCCGAATACGCTGGGCATGAGTCAGTTTGCCGATGGCGGCTTACTGGCGACCAAGCCGTATGTATCGAGTGCGGCGTATATCGACCGGCAGGGCAATTATTGTAAAAACTGCCGGTATGATAAAAAACTCAAGATCGGTGCAAATGCCTGCCCGATGAACAGTCTGTACTGGGATTTTTTTGCACGACAGCGCGAGCAGTTGGCCAATAATCCGCGTTTGTCATTGGTATATCGGCAGTTGGATAAAATGCCTGCCAACGATCTGGCCGCGATCACGCAGCAGGCGAATCAGTGGCGCGAGAAGTTGGAGCAGATTTAGTCATCCACCAATAAATCATGCCGCGCTGCTTTGTTTGATAAACACGGCGCAAGTACACTGACTGCCGTCACCAGCAGCGTGCAGACCAGCAGAAACAGGCTCACTGCCAGTAAGCCCCAACGCGACTGTAAACTGCTGACCAATAGGCCATGCAGCACACCGTTGTGATGCGTTTGCAACGATAAAAAATGTAGATCAGCAAATGGCAGTTTGATCAACACGCTGGCGAGTACAGCAATACCTGCCAGCGAAATCGCTGCAAATAACACGCTAAAATCGGCACGCCAGATCTGCACCAAGCGACGCAGATCCAGTTCAATCTGTGTCATCAGTAGCAGTAACCCCAACAGCAGACCCAGACTGAGCGCAGCCAAATAACTGAGCGCCGTCGCCAGCGGAAAATGGCTGAGTGGCGCATTTTGTCCGAGTGTCGCCCAGCCCAGACTACGCTGATACAGTTGCGCCAAGCTGCTATTGGGATCAGCCGCAAATGCAGGCAGGCCAAATACCAGCCCGATCAACAGCACCAGAGTCAGCGCAACGGCGACCAGCCAATATTTAAAATCCAGCCAACCGAACGGGGTCAGATTGATCAGCAAAGGAGGTTGGGTGTGTTGTTGGTAACGGCTTCGATCGTGGCGCATTGTGGTTTAAATGTAAAAAATTAACTTAGCATGCCTTGCCAATCCTACAAAATCAACCACTGTTCATGGATTTAGCGATGCGGTACGCCTGACGCACGGGTTCGAATTTATTTGACATGCGGCATTGTCAAATAACCAAATCTCGCTACAATCGTGTCAGGTTCTTATTTTAGATGGGAAGTATGGTTATGACCGCAGCACTGAACATTACCCAGCCACTGACGCTACAAGGCTACACGCTGAAAAACCGCTTGGTCAAAGGCGCGATGAGCGAAGCGCTATCAAACACCGCGGGTAAAGTTACCCCAGAGTTGTTGAAACTGTATGAAACATGGGCGCAAGGCGGCTTGGGCTGTTCGATCACCGGCAACGTGATGATTGACCTGCGTGCTAAAAACGAACCGGGTGTGGTGGTGGTCGAGGACGAAAGCGACTTGATTGCGCTCAGTCAGTGGGCAGCAGTGGGCAAACGATATGACATGCCACAAATCGTGCAGCTATCACATCCGGGCAAGCAATGTCCGAAAGGTCTAAACAAAGAAACGGTTGCACCGTCTGCGATTGGTTATGGCATGGATATGTCAGCCATGTTCGGCACACCGCGTGAGTTGACCGAAGCTGAGATTTATGACTTGATTCAACGCTTTGGCGAGTCGGCACGCATCTGCAAAAAAGCTGGTTTTGAGGGTGTGCAAATTCATGGCGCACATGGTTATTTGGTCAGCTCATTTTTATCCCCGAAGCACAATCATCGCACTGATCAATGGGGCGGTAGCCTCGAAAACCGCATGCGTTTCTTGTTGGAAAGCTTTAAAGAGATTCGCAAGCAAACCGGCGATAATTTTATCGTTGGGGTTAAACTGAACTCGTCGGACTTCCAAAAAGGCGGCTTTAGCGAAGAAGACTCGCTGATTGTGGTGCAGGCGTTAGACGCGCTTGGCGTAGATTTTATTGAGATTTCTGGTGGTACATACGAAGCGGCGGCGATGGTCGGTGCGAAGAAAAAAGCCAGCACGGTCAAGCGTGAGGCGTATTTTTTAGAGTTTGCCGAAAAAATCCGTAGCCAAGTGAAAACCACCCTGATGGTCACTGGCGGCTTCCGTACCCGTCAAGGCATGGATGATGCGCTACAAGGTGGCGCTTGTGACCTGATCGGGATTGCGCGGCCACTGGCAGTTGAAACCGACGCACCGGCGCATTTGGTCGCCGGTCAAGACGTCAAATATGCGGTGAAGCCAATCAAAACCGGTATTAAACCGTTTGATAACATGGGCGTGATGGAAATCATTTGGTATGCCGCACAGTTTCGGACGATTGGACAGGGCAAGCAACCGAATCCAAACTTGAAGCCGCTGTGGGTATTTGCCAACTACGTCAAAGGCAACATTAAAGCCATGCTGCAAAAGAAACCGACTGCTGGACGGTTACGCGCCAAGCAATAATCCCGATTTTTTAAACTGATACGCCATTATCGCCTTCGACAGGCTCAGGCAACAATATCTGTTGGTTGAGCTTGTCGAAACCTCAGTGTTTGGACGACATGGTGTCACTTGAGCTGTGAAATCATCAGCCAACAAAAAGCCCGCTTCAACTGAGCGGGCTTTTTGCGATGATCTTAATCGGAGTCAATCAAGACCGTCTAATGTGGTCTCCCCACGGGGATTCGAACCCCGGTAGTCACCGTGAAAGGGTGGTGTCCTAGGCCTCTAGACGATGGGGAGTCATAAGGTGGGCGTATTATAAGGAATACGCGCCACCTGTCAACTAAAAATTAAGCTTTGGCCTAAAAAAGCTTATTCGGCAGTGGTGCTACTGTCTTCTAGCGACGGGTCACTGCTGACTGCGCTGGCCAACATTGGGTAAGCGTTGAGGATACTGCAAAACAGTTCGGCGGTTTTTTGGGTGTCATACAGCGCTGAATGGGCTTCTTTACCGGAAAACTCAATGCCGGCCGATTCACAGGCGCGTGCCAAGACGGTTTGACCATAGGCCATCGCCGATAAGGTCACGGTATCGAATACCGAGAAGCTGTGAAACGGATTTTGGTTTTTGGTGTGAGTGCGTTCAACCGCCGCTTTTAAAAAGCCCAAATCAAAATGCGCATTGTGACCGACCAACACACAATGATTGCAGCCTTGCTGACGGCGCAGTTCCATCAGTTTTTTAAACATACGCTTGAGCGCCGGTTTTTCGTCTTCGGCAATCGCCATCCGCATCGGGTTAAACGGATCAATCCCCGTAAAACTGAGCGAGCGCTGGCATAAATTGGCACCTTCAAACGGTTGCAGATGGGCATGTAAGGCTTCGCCCTGTACAAACTGGCCGTCCGCATTATATAAAATTGGGATACAGGCGATTTCAAGCAGCGCATCAGTGTCAGCATGAAAACCTGCGGTTTCAACATCGACCACCACCGGTAAAAAACCGCGAAAGCGTTGGCCGATGAGGGGGTGAGCGTTCAGGTCAGTCATCCTGATCTCCGAGATAAACAGGCAATGGCAGGCACTTTAGCAAATTTGCGCAGGCTCTGTGGACATTTGGCGGATCAATCTGCGCACAACAGGGGATTGATTAGACCCTCTGCAAGGATAAAATAATCACCACAGTTGCTGCTATAAGCGGGTAGCAGAGATATGATATGCTTAACATTTATACAAACATGTATCCGGTATTGTCGCGGGTAGGCGGCAACGATCACAAGAGCATGACCACAACGTGTGATGACAGATGGAATTTGATTGAAGACTCAGACGCCGTTGCCAAGTAATTTGTTGCTTGAAGATCATATGATTCGGCAAGTGTTGGCCAGCAGACAAGCTGTGCTGACGCAATCCTTTTCGCCTGAGCTTGAGCAGCGGTTTTGGCAGTCGTTGGCCGAGCGTTCGGTGGCGATGATTCGAAACGCTTATCTGGGCGTGATGCTGGGCTATATCGGCTTGGGCTTGACCACGCTGCCGACGGTGTATTTGATGACTGCACCTGAGTATCGTGTGCATGATTTAATCATCTGGCTGTATGCGTATGCCAATGGCGCGTTGTGCTTGTCGGTACTGTTGCCGATTAGTCAGTGGGTCAAGCAAGCCAAGCACTATCAACGGCTGATTTTAGCATTGACGGCATGGGCGGTTTTTTCGACTTCACTATTGACCTTGCAGTTTTCTGAGCCGATTTTGGCGCAGCAAGCCGGTTATATGGTGGTGTTTATTTATATGTTTGCCTATTTTTTAAGTGGTGTGCCGCCGAGAAAAATGCTGGCAGTGTGTACCTTGGCCGGTGGGCTGTCGTTTTTGCTGCTGTATGGCATGCAGACGCCGATTAATTTTGTGATGTTTTTTTATGCGGTGGTGTTCAGCAACGGCATTGGTTTTTTGCTGGCACACTTGATGATCAGCAAAGATCGCATGAGTTTTTTACAGGCGCGCTTGCTAGAAATTGATCAAGTGAAAAGCCGTGCCATGAGCCAAGAATTTGCCCGCTTGTCGCGGGAAGATCCGGTCACAGGGCTGGCCAATCGACGCTTTTTTAATGAAGTGCTGATTCAAGAGTGGGAGTTAGCGCGGCATTCGAATGAACCGCTATCGATTGTGTTTATTGATATTGATCATTTTAAAGCCTACAACGACAGCTACGGTCATCTACATGGCGATGATGCGTTGGTTAGGGTGGCTGAGGTGTTTAAACGTTATTTGCGCCGTAGTGCCGATCTTGCGGCGCGTTATGGCGGCGAGGAGTTTATTTTGTTGCTGCCGAACACCCCACAAGAGGGTGCAAGCCAAGTGGCGCAAAAGATGTTACAGGTGGTGGATCAGTTGCAAATCCCGCATCGTGCCTCACCGTCAGCGCCACATGTGACGGCGAGTTTTGGGGTGGCGACATGGCGGCCTGATACACAGGCAACCATGACGATTGATCAATTGATTCATCAGGCGGACTCAGCGGTGTACCAAGCAAAAGCACTTGGGCGTCACCGTGTTCGTTTGTTTGGTGTAGAATAGCCTCGGTTTTTGATTGGTTTGGAAGAGACAATGTCCGAAATTCGCAAAATTGTGCTGGCCTATTCTGGCGGCCTTGATACTTCAGTCATTTTGCAGTGGCTGAAAGATGAATATAACGCAGAAGTGATTACCTTTACTGCTGATTTGGGTCAGGGTGAAGAGGTCGAGCC
>JBAQKP010000208.1:0-1533 GCA_049301135.1 Moraxellaceae bacterium
ACTCCAAGCTATTTTGTAGGATTTGAATCTGTTGGCTGGCCGTGATCATCGTGTCGTCACGCATCAATTGTTCAGCGGTCAGCATGGTGAATTTTAATAGTTTAGGTAGATCACGCGCTTGTAAATCCAGCTCTCGACCGATCAAGCGGGTATAGCCACAAGGAATGATCGCTGGCTCTTTGCCCGAGTGAATCGGATACATGATACACAACCTCGTCTTTGGCATAGTGAGTCAAAATTGTCTTTTTATGACCCTGTATTGTCAAATAATAACCTCTACAGAACCACAGAGAGTGCGTAATCTTGGGCTTGAGTCGTCAAATTAAGTCTAATCGGAGTCGTAGCCATGAGCCAAATTACATTTATCGCCCACGATGGTGCACAGACCAGCGTTGCAATCGAAGCGGGTAAGTCATTGATGCAGTTGGCGGTTGAAAACGGTGTGTCCGGAATCGATGGAGATTGCGGTGGTGAATGCGCCTGCGGCACTTGCCATGTGATTGTCAGTGCTGAGTGGTCGGATGTTGCGGGTACGGCGCAAGCGAATGAGCAGCAGATGTTGGACATGACCCCAGAGCGTGCGGCCACCTCACGTTTGGCATGCTGTATTCAAGTGACTGATGCAATGGCTGGCATGACGGTGCATTTACCAGAATTTCAAATGTAGCCACAGCTGTTAAGCACCATCGTTGAGGAACAACTCATGAAAAGCATGCAAGCCACACTGAACCAAATTTCAGCCCTGCTGCCGATCCCCATGCATTTACAAGTGAAAGGCATGCAGGTGTTCCAAAAGGTCAAGCAACGGGTGACACAGGCGCAACCGTTCCCTGATTTTGTAGAAAAGCCAATCCCCGATGTTGCCACGCTGAAGCTCGAAGACATCGATATGAGCAATCCGTTTTTATATCGACAGCATCAATGGCAGTCATACTTTAAGCGGCTACGCGACGAGCGTCCTGTTCATTATCAAAAAAGCAGTCCATTCGGTGCATTTTGGTCGATTACCCGTTATGACGATATTGTGTTCGTGGACAAATCCCACGAGCTGTTTTCGGCGGAACCGGTGATTGTGATTGGCAAGCCGCCCGCCGGACTGGATGTGGAAATGTTTATTGCAATGGATCCGCCTAAGCACGATGTGCAGCGTCAAGCGGTACAAGGTGTGGTCGCACCGAAAAATCTAAAAGAAATGGAAGGGCTGATCCGCAGTCGGGTACAAGAGATTTTGGATGATTTGCCGCTCGGTACGCCGTTTGATTGGGTGGAGCGGGTGTCCAAAGAAATCACCGCGCGCATGCTGGCGACCTTGTTGGATTTTCCGTATGAACAGCGGCATAAGCTGGTGTACTGGTCGGATCTGTTGGCGGGGAGCGCAGAAGGCACTGGCGGTGAGTTTAACGACAATGATCTATTTTTTAATGCCGCCGCTGACATGGCCAAGCAGTTTGCCGCGCTGTGGCATGCCAAAGCCGCTCAGCAAGCGGCAGGCGAGCCGATGGGTTTTGACCTGATCAGCTTAATGCTTAGCAA
>JBAQKP010000209.1:0-3343 GCA_049301135.1 Moraxellaceae bacterium
GTGTGCTATCAAGACGTGTGGTTCGGACCCACCGTTAAACACGACACGACCGACCTTTTCCCGTTATATTGGGTCCCGGTCCGGTCAACGTAAGGAGTGTTTTTCTCGAGTCCCTTAATAATGGAGATTGCCATCCCACTTTTAGCCCTTGGCGGGTTCTATGTGATTTCCAAGCAGACACACAAGAAAACGACGGCGCCGGAAGGCTTTACAGACAATCGCTATTCTCTGTCGCCAAGCGACTTTCCGCCGACGGCCGCCAACTCGACCGCGGCCATGCCCGTCCCCGACTCTGTCCGCGCATACAGCGACCCCAATGAGGGGGTGGGCGACTATCTGAACCAGAATCTGTACGAGACGCGCGCCGCGGCGGGAGACCGAGAATTGGGCACAATCATTCAGGACGTCTACTCTGTTGATACAGACTACAAGACATCCGATCAGTACAAACACTCCAACATGGTGCCCGACTATGGTCGCAAACCCCGGGGGCAGCTTTACGATTTGAACCGCGCCGAGTCGATTCTAGACAACATGACTGGTGGTGCATCGCAGGTAATTCGCAAAATCGAGCAGGCACCGCTGTTTAAGCCCGAGGAAAACGTACAATACACGTTCGGTGCGCCGAATTCCAGTGATTTCTACCAGTCGCGGGTGAATCCAGCTTTGCGCAACAACATGGTCAAACCATTTGACTCGATCCACGTCGGGCCGGCGCTGGGCCAGGGGTACACTGCAGAGGGCCACGGTGGCTTCAACTCTGGCATGGAGTGCCGCGATCAGTGGAAGGACTACACCGTCGATCAGTTGCGCACGGCAAACAATCCGAAGCTGTCGTATACATTGGCCGGACTCGAGGGGCCGGCCGAGGGGTTTGTCAAGAACCGCGGCATTGAGGGCAAGGTGGACAAAAATCGCCCCGACACGTTTTTCGTCAACAGTCAGGACCGGTGGTTCACTACAACCGGCGTCGAAAAGGGACAGACGCTGCGTCCCATTCAGGAAATGGGTATCGTCAAGCGCGCCGACTGCGACGTCAACTACTCTGGCCCCGCCATCAGCGACCGCAAGGGGCCGCTTACGCCGTCCACATACGAGGCCTCGCGCAGAAACGTCTTGAAACCACTCGACGTCACCCCGTCACAGCGCGTCGGCAAGGGGCCACTCGAGGACCTTACACTCGACTCCATGACCAATCGTCACACCAATAGGTCTACCACAGAGTCCACCAGTATGTTTGGTAGTGGATTTAGTGGTGCAATTGGGGCTGTTCTCGCGCCCATAACCGACATGTTGCGGCCGACACGCAAGGAAGAGGCCGGTGTGCGATGTGTCGGCCAGGACGGCACAATTGGCCGCGCAGTAAACGCGAGCTATGTGCCCCCCGAGGGTTCTGCGCGCAAAACGCTGAAAGAGAGCACGCTTTACACTCCAGACGCGTATATCGGATCCTCCGGCGGCACCGACATGAACACCTATTTGCCGTCGAATCCGACTCAGCGTCAGTCGACAGAGTGCAGCTACATGGGCGGCCTTGGAGGTGTCAACGAGTACGCGCCGCTGGACGAGACCATGTACAAGAACCAGCACAACAACTCCAAAAAGGAGCCGACCGAGGGGTACTATGCCACCGGTGGGGGGACCGCGCTTTTTAACAATAACGTGAATGTGGGTATTTCCAGAAAAGATTCGAATCCGATGGACTGTCGCATGCCTCCCCCCAAGAGTCTCTTTGCTACTAGCGCGAGCAAGCAAATGATTGGGCAGTACCAGACCCGAGACCATGGGTACGAAATCGGATCGCACATTGACCCGAGCATCATGGACCAACTGCGCACCAATCCTTTTGTTATTAACAATCGCAACGGTCCGTGTGCTTAAACAAAAAATGGGTTTTGTTGCTTTTCTCTGTCAGATATGGGCGATGCTCCCTTCGATTACATCCATTGTTGCGTCAGGCTGTATTCCATATTAATCCTAATCTTATTTTAGGATGGGCGCGTCATAGACGTCGAAAATGGCGGGATTAAGCCAAATACTATAGAACAAATCATACTTCCAAATTTTATCCGGTTTTGTCTCGATAAGATGAATCGCAGAAGAGTTCCTCAACAAATTAACCCAATAAATTTTTTCGGGATTTGCCTCGAGAAGATGCATCGCAGAAGGGTTCCATGACAGACCAATCCAGTTGATTTTCTCGGGATAAGCCTCGAGAAGATGAATCGCAGAAGGGTTCCGTGACAGATAATACCAGTTGATTTTCTCGGGATAAGCCTCGAGAAGATGAATCGCTGAAGGGTTCATTGACAGACCATACCAGTCGATTTTATCGGGATTTGCCTCGAGCAAATGAATCGCAGAAGAGTTAGATGACAGATAATGCCAGTGAATTTTATCGGGATTTGCCTCGAGAAGATGAATCGCAGAAGGGTTCCGTGACAGACACTGCCAGTCAATTTTCTCGGGGCAAGCCTCGAGAAGATGAATCGCGTTGGGGTTTGCCGACAGATAATGCCAGTTGATTTTCTCGGGACAAGCCTCGAGAAGATGAATTGCGTTGGGGTTCGCCGACAGTTGAGAGTTGACTTTGTCGAAATTTTCCTGAAACAGTGGGCGCAGCATTTGATTGTGTTTCGAGTTAATCGACAGAAAAGGCCGTCACTTTTCTCAAGGCCGGATTCCAGCGCTTAGGCCCAGTCTTGGTCAAATCGAGCGTTTCTGTACGGCCTAGAATTTTGGGCCCCAATAGGGGCATCAGTGGTCTCGGGTTTTGTGTATGTTTCGCTCGAGGGAATGTAGAGTTCGTTGGGCAGGTATTGGAGGCCCATCATGTCTGCGTAATTTTCGCGTACGCGCTCGTATTGAGACTGACACGCGAGCTTGGCCTGCCATTTGAGCGGCACAGTTTTACCCGGAAACAACTCGAGTTTAACGTTGACGTAAAATGTTTTGCCTCCTTCACTGGTGTACCGTCTATTGTTGGGTTGTCTGTTGTACCTGGTGCCCAGTCTATTGTTGGGTTGTCTGTTGTACCTGGTGCCCAGTTGGCGGCGGTCTGCGTCCGAGTCGTACCGTATTGGAGCCCCACCTCGACGTCGTTTAGTGGCTCTGCGTCGGAGTCGACGTCGTTTAGTGACTTTGCCACCACGGTAATTCGTATCTGAATCTGAGTCTGAATCTGGCGATGGTTGTTTGGGTGGTGATGGTTGTTTGGGAACTTTGGGTGGCGATGGTTGTTTGTGTGGTGATGGTTGTTTGGGTAGCCTCGATGCGAACCATGGTGTAAACTCCGACTCGACACTAATATCCGAGTCAGAGTCTGTGTCAGAGTCATCCGTAG
>JBAQKP010000210.1:0-17834 GCA_049301135.1 Moraxellaceae bacterium
CTGAGATTCCGATCATGGACGGCAGCGCGGGGCCGTTTATTTATTTATTACAAGCGGCGGGCATTGCCGAGCAAGCTGCTGCAAAGCAGTTTATTCGGATTTTAAAGCCAGTTGAAGTCCGCGTAGATGACAAGCGCGCGGCTTTTTTACCGTATGAAGGCTTTGCGGTGCAATTCACCATTGATTTTGATCATCCTGCGTTTGATGCCGCACACCAATCTGCCGAGGTGGATTTTTCAACCACCTCGTATGTCGAACAAGTCAGCCATGCACGTACCTTTGGATTTTTAAGAGATATTGAGTATTTGCGTGCCAATAATCTGGCGCTCGGCGGCAGCTTGGACAATGCCATCGTGGTCGATGATCATGGTATCGTTAATGCGGAAGGCTTGCGCTTTGCTGATGAGTTTGTCCGGCATAAGATGCTCGATGCAATTGGGGATTTGTATTTGGTCGGGCATAGTGTGATCGGCCGATTTGAAGGCTACAAATCCGGACATGCACTGAATAACTTGTTGTTACGTGCGTTACTTGAGCAGACCGATAGCTACGAAATTGTTTCATTTGATGACGAAGTTGCCTGTCCGATTCCGTATGTTCAGGCGGATGTATTGGCTTAATTTGTTTTAATTCAACGATTTTTTCATTTTTCTGTCATGTTTTTTGTGTAAAATTTGGTCTGGTTCCGGTTATTTTTTGCTTGCTATTCGTAAGAAGGCTTGGTTAAGCTCAGGGTCGTCGAACAAAGTTGCAGCTTTTAACAGAACCTGCCGACTCTCTGCACTCAGTTCGGGTAGTCTCTCGACAGGCGCAAATCGCGGATTGGGCAGTGGTTCAACAATCACTTTGAGTCCGCTAAGATTGGCAAATGCCGGTAATGTTTTGATTTGTTCAACATACTGTTGTTGCAAATAGCGCAGACGACTTGCAGCCGCGTGATGTTGTGCCGCAATACAAAGAATACCGTCTTCGTAAGACGCTATCTGCCAGCCTTCTCCTGCTGGCAGGAGTGGTAAAATTTGCTGCGTCATCTGTTCCAGCTTGTTGATTTGCTGCTGGAGTGATCGCAATCCCCCCGGTCGACGACCTGCCGTGCCATCAAATGGCTGTATGGGTTGTTTCATGGTCTTGTGTTATCCGTTGTTGTGGTCGCTGTCTCAGGCAAATGACCGAAGGATTTGCAAGTCAACTGGCCTTTGATGAGGTAACTATGCCAAACCAACGCCGTACAGTGTACCTGTTTTCTGTGATGATGTTGTGTGCAACGGCGGCGTATGCCGCGCCTGTGGCCAGCAATGAAGGCTATAAAGTCATCGCTACGTCGCACAGCGGCCATGCGCATGATTTGGCCGATGATATTGCGGCGTTGTCCAATCAAGCACAACGTCGCCAAGACAGCTTGGATCGTTTTGCGGAGTCACTCAGCTCCAATGTATCGCGGCCACAATATGCGATCCAGATGGAATCGAATAACCCTTACACATTGGCGGTTAAACCGGTACGGCAAGGCGTGATTACCTCAGGTTATGGACCACGGCGTTTATTTGGTCGTTCGTTTCATAAAGGCGTGGACTTTGGCGCACCCACTGGCACACCGATTTATGCGACGGGTGCGGGCGTGGTCAGTTATTCAGGCTGGCGCACAGGCTATGGTAAGCTGGTCGAGATTGATCATGGCAACGGCTATGTGACCCGTTACGGGCATGCCAGTCGCTTGTTGGTTGAAGTTGGTGAGCAGGTTCAAGCCAATCAACATATCGCAGCAGTCGGCAGTACCGGCGACTCAACTGGACCGCATTTACATTACGAAGTGCTCTACCAAAACCAACATAAAAACCCAGCCACCTATCTGGCGTTGGCCGATCAAGTCGATCAAGGGATTATGCCCAGTCCAGCCAATGCGCGGTTCAGTGGTCGTGCGGTGATCGAGCGAGCGATTACTGCCGAAGAAGCGCAGATGATCATGAATGATCTGCCTTAAGTGCTAAGGTAAGATCGCTGTCATCAAAGCTCCGCTGGTCGGAGCTTTTTTTGTGGTTGTGTATTGATGGCTATGCAGCCATGAGCCGTTCGTCAATTGATCTAAATTCGCGAGACCGTCACCGAAACAGGCTTGTACCGTCAGCTTAAATCCTTTATTGCTAGAGACAGGATTAAAAACTGATGCAAAGAGGCTTGCGATGCCGTTTTATCAAGATTCAGACCCACTCGAAACCCAAGAATGGCAGGATGCCTTTGATGCCGTGATTAAAAGCGTCGGACATGACCGAGCGGCATTTTTATTAAAATCACTCTACCAACAAGCGATTGCACGGCATGTGCCGATTCAACGGTTAAATACCGGCTATCTGAATAGCATCCCGCCCGAAGAAGAAACCGGCTTGATGGGTGATGCGCATTTGGAGCGGCAGATTCGCGCCTTGATTCGTTGGAACGCGGTGGCGATGGTGATGCGTGCCAACCAAGATGATGATCTCGGTGGGCATTTGGCGACGTTTGCGTCGAGTGCAACGTTATATGATGTTGGCTTTAATCATTTTTTTCGAGCGCCAAATGATCGATTCGGCGGCGATATGATTTATTACCAAGGCCACTCCGCGCCAGGCATTTATGCCCGCTCATACCTTGAAGGCCGCCTGACCGAAGACCAAATCAAAAACTTTCGCCGTGAAGTCGGTGGCCGTGGCCTGTCGAGTTATCCGCATCCGTACTTGATGCCCGACTATTGGCAGTTTCCGACCGTGTCGATGGGACTGGGGCCAATCATGTCGATCTATCAGGCGCATATTCAAAAATACCTGATGAATCGCGGCTTGATCAAAACCGAAAATCGCAAAGTCTGGGCGTTTCTCGGTGATGGGGAAATGGATGAGCCGGAAAGCCTCGGTGCGATTGCGCTGGCCGGTCGCGAAAAGCTGGATAACCTGATCTGGGTGATCAACTGCAACTTACAGCGGCTCGATGGTCCTGTGCGCGGCAATGGTAAAATCATTCAGGAACTGGAGTCGATTTTTCGCGGTGCAGGCTGGCGGGTGATCAAGGTGGTGTGGGGGCGGCGTTGGGATAGCCTACTGGCCAAAGACCAGACCGGCGCACTCAAGCAGCGTATGGAAGACGCGGTCGATGGCGAGTATCAGGCGTTTGAAGCGCATGGTGGTGCGTATGCGCGTGAGCATTTTTTTGGGAAATATCCTGAGTTGGCCGAGCTGGTCAAAGATCTGTCCGATCAAGACATTGATGCATTGAATCGTGGTGGACATGACCCGTATAAAGTCTATGCGGCGTATGCGGCAGCGATGAAAACTGACGGTCAGCCGACAGTGATTTTGGCTAAAACGGTCAAAGGCTATGGCCTGTCGCGCAGTGCGCAAAGCGTGAATAAAACCCACCAAATCAAAAAGCTCGACATCGATTCGCTGAAGTATTTCCGTGATCGGTTTAATTTGCCGTTTAACGATGAGCAGTTGGCGGAGTTGCCGTTTTATCGTCCGGCCGATGATTCGCCTGAAGTCAAATACATGAAGGCGCGGCGTGAAGCGCTGGGTGGCACGTTACCGGCGCGGCGCAGTGGACATACGCCGCTAGATATGCCAGATCTGTCGGCATTTGCCAGTGTGTTGGCCGGTAGTGGTGACAAAGAGCAGTCCACCACCATGTTGATGGTGCGCTTGATCGCCATTTTGCTAAAAGACAAAGCGCTTGCGCCGAAAGTCGTGCCGATTGTGCCGGATGAGGCGCGCACGTTTGGGCTGGAAGGTATGTTCCGGCAGTTGGGGATTTATTCCGCGGTTGGGCAGTTGTACACGCCAGAAGACAGCGCCCAACTGATGAGCTATCGCGAGGCGCGTGATGGGCATATGCTGCAAGAAGGCATTAACGAAGCCGGTGCACTGAGTGCTTGGATTGCCTTGGCAACCAGTTACAGTACCAACGCGCTGCCGATGATTCCAATGTATATGTTTTATTCGATGTTTGGCTTTCAGCGGGTGGCCGATCTGATTTGGGCAGCCGGTGACAGTCAGGCGCAGGGCTTCTTGCTGGGCGCAACCGCTGGTCGTACCACCTTAAATGGCGAAGGCTTACAGCATCAGGACGGGCATTCGCAGATTTTTGCCAACACCGTACCGAACTGCATCAGTTATGACCCGTGCTACGGCTATGAGTTGGCGGTGATTGTGCAAGACGGTTTGCAGCGCATGTACCAGCATGGCGAGCGGGTGTTTTATTACATGACGGTGATGAACGAAAACTACCCGCAACCGGCCATGCCAGACGGCGTGGAGCAGGGCATTCGTAAGGGATTGTATTTATTAAAGGCAGATACGGAAGCCACGGTGCAACTGATCGGCTCTGGGGTGATTTTGCGTGAGGTCGAAAAAGCCGCACAACTGCTGAAGACCGAATACGGCATTCATGCCAACGTCTGGAGCGCGACTAGCTTGAATGAACTCGCCCGCGACGGGATGGCGTGTGACTACCACAACCGACTGCATCCGCAAGACGAACCGCGTGTGCCGTGGGTCACCGAACAACTGCTACCCCATCGCGGCGTGGTGGTGGCGGCGACCGATTATGTGCGGGCGTATAGCGAGCAAATTCGCAGCTATCTCCCCGATAATCGTCCGTACGTTTGTCTGGGTACGGATGGTTTTGGCCGTTCGGATACCCGTGAGCAGCTCCGTGCTTACTTCGGTGTGGATGCGGCGCATATCGTGGTCGCCACCCTGAAGCTAATGGCCGATGAAGGTGAGCTTGACGCAAGACTGGTGCGTGATGCTATTTCGAGTTTCGAGTTAGAAACCGAGGTGCCACCACCGTGGTTGCCGCAACCACGACAGGATTATGCGCCGGATGCGGCTGTACCGAGCAATCCGAGCGAGCCGACTTTTGTGCCACTCGATGATGCGGATCAGGAGTCAAATTAATGGATATTAAAACCCCTGATCTGGGCGTGGACAAAGCCGAAGTGATTGAGATTTTGGTCAAGGTTGGTGACCAGATTGAAGCCGGTCAAAGCCTGTTTGTGGTCGAGTCGAGTAAAGCCAGCGTTGAGATCCCTAGCCCTGCCGCTGGTGTGGTACAGCAAGTGCTGGTTAAGCTGGGTGATGTGGTCAGCGAAGATGTGTTGCTGCTCAAGTTGGCCGATGCTGCGTCTAAGCCAGCGCCAAGTGCAACAGAACAACCTGATGCCGCATCGCAAACCGAAAGCACAGCTCAAGCAGTTGAGCGTGTTGAGGTTGCCAATACAGCCGACACCAAGCACGTTCAGTCTGATGACACTGTGCAGCCAAAAACACCCGACATAGCCAAATCAACAGCACCACTCCCAACGCAAACGCCCAGTCCGGTTGATCTCTCCAGTGTATACGCAGGCCCTGCGGTACGCCAAGCGGCGCGGCAACTGGGTGTTGATTTGCGCGAGGTGCAGGGCAGTGGTACGCATCAGCGTATCCTGAAAGAAGACGTGTATGCCTATATCAAACAACGTCTGAATCAGCCGGTTGTACCGTCTGCTGTGGCCGTGAATGCCAGTCCGGTCGGTCTGCCGCCACTGCCGAATATGGACAAATGGGGCGAGTTGCACGCCGAGCCGTTGAGCCGTTTGCAACAAGCGGCGATTCGGCATTTGGCACTCAACACCTATATCCCGCAAGTCACTCAGTTTGAGCAGGCTGATATCACCGAGCTAGAAGCCCTGCGCCAACAGTTAAAGGATGACTATAAAAAATCCGGCGTTAGCCTGACGATTTTGGCCTTTATCGCCAAAGCGGTCGCACATCTACTGTTGCAGCAGCCACGGTTCAACAGTCATTTGGCCGATGATGGTAAGCAGTTGATTGTGCGCGATGAGGTGCATCTCGGCATTGCAGTGGCGACCGATGATGGACTGATTGTGCCTGTCCTGCGCCATCCAGACCGCAAAGGCATTCGACAGATTGCCGAAGAGCTACAACAGCTTGGCCAAAAAGCCCGTGAGCAAAAACTCACGCCTGCCGATCTGTCCGGCGCAAGTTTTACCATTTCGAGCCTCGGCAATCTGGGTGGCACGGGTTTTACGCCGCTGGTCAATTGGCCACAGGTGGCTATTTTAGGCATTTCACCTGCTGCGATGCAGCCGGTATGGGATGGGGCGCAGTTTGTCCCACGCTTGCTGTTACCGCTGTCGTTGTCGTATGACCATCGGGTGATTAATGGCGCGGATGCGGCAGGTTTTGCAAGTCAGTTAGCGTTGTTATTGGCGGATTTGCGGCGAGTTTTGTTGTAGCTTGTGCACCGCAAGTGCTGCTGGCCGTGCGTGGTTTACGCAGGGTATGATGCGGGTCATTTAGACCCTATTCAACGTTTTTTAGTCAAGGAAGAGTTCTGATGACGCAAGTGCATGCTTTTGCTAATGACGCGCTCGGTGCTGACGATGCGGTGGGATTGTCGGCGCGGATCAAGCGTGGCGCGTGTACGGTGGATGAGGTATTACAAGCCGCTGTGCAGCGCTTACGACTGGTCGATCCGCAAATCAACGCGGTAGTTGAGCATAACCTAGAGCAAGCACGGCAACGCGCACAGGCCACTGCAAAAAATAGCCTGTTGTACGGTGTGCCGACTTTTATCAAAGACAATTTGGATCTGGCTGGTTATGCCACGCGGATGGGTTCAGATGCAATCCAACCCAATCTGGCACGGGTCGATGGCGCGGTGACGCAGCAGATTTTGTCGTCTGGACTGATCGCTTTGGGCAAAAGCCGCATGCCGGAGTTTGGCCTGAACGCCTCAACCGAGTATATGCGGCAGCCGCCTGCGCGCAATCCTTGGCATTTGGACTATTCGACTGGCGCATCGTCGGGCGGTTCAGCGGCCTTGGTCGCGGCAGGTGTTGTGCCGATTGCACATGCCAACGACGGCGGTGGCTCGATTCGCATTCCCGCCGCTTGTTGTGGTTTAGTCGGTTTAAAGCCCACGCGCGGCCGCTTACTCCGGCAAGATGCCTCAAAAGTCATGCCGATTGATTTGGTGGTCGATGGCGTGGTCACCCGCAGTGTGCGCGATACGGCGTACTTTTTTGCTGAGGCCGAACGGCACTATCGTAATCCGAAATTGCCCGCTTTGGGTTTAGTGACATATCCGAGCCAAACCCGTCTGCGCATCGGGATCTTATACGATTCACCGATAGGCCGTCAGACGGACACTGAAACGCGGCACGCTGTACAGCAGACGGCATTGTTACTTGAGCGTTTGGGTCATCAGGTTGACGAGTGTGATTTACCGTTTGGGCGGCAGTTCGCCGATGATTTTAGTTCCTATTGGGGGATGCTCTCGTTTTTACTGACGCAGTTTGGCGAAAAAATCCTTGCCACGCCGATTGCACGCGATCAGCTTGATCAGTTGACGCAAGGACTCTCTGCTTTATATCGAAAACGGGCGTTGACCACACCACAGGTGTTGTATCGTTTACATCGTGCGAAGGCGCGCTATGCCGAGGTGTTTAGCCGTTATGATGTCATCGTGTCTCCGGTACTGGCGCATGCGACACCCGAACTGGGTTATCTGTCGCCCCAGCAGGATTTTGATCAACTGCTGACTCGATTACTCGATTATGTCTGTTTTACCCCGATTAATAATATTACTGGCTCTCCAGCGATCAGCTTGCCGTTGGGTCGCACCCAGCACGGCTTACCGATTGGCGTGCATTTTGCAGCAGCAGATGGACAGGATCGTCGATTGTTAGAGTTGGCTTA
Source organism: Moraxellaceae bacterium (assembly GCA_049301135.1). GTDB lineage: Bacteria > Pseudomonadota > Gammaproteobacteria > Pseudomonadales > Moraxellaceae > JAYXXU01. Next base: position 7,731 of record JBAQKP010000210.1, read on the forward strand.
CCAGCTTGAAGCCGCCCAGCCGTGGCAGCATCTGTATCATACCCGTCAGCAGTGATCATGCTGGCCTTTGAATAAGATAAGGAACATTGCATGTCGTGGGGGATTCGGATTTTTGCGCTGATGATATTGGGTATGTTGTGTTGGTTGCTGTTGAAGCCACCCAGTCGCTTACCTGCATCCAGTGCGCCGGAGTCCACCCCGACAGCATTACCCGCAATCACGACGCCGACCGTGGCCAGCTTAAATGCAACTGCGCCAGTCAGAGTGACCGTGTATCAAGAGACGGCTGCCGGTGTGCCGAGCTTTTCGGATCGGGCTGATCGCGGTCAGCCGCATGTGATTGACCACAGCAAAGGCAATACCTATCAATCAACATATCAAGGTGAGGTCCCGAATACTGCTTCGGCGACTTATACCCCGTCCACGATTGCCAGAATAGACCCTGTCACGCATCTACGGCAAGATAACGCCAGATTCCAGCAACAAGTCCAAGCGGTCAGACAACAGCACGTCCAAGCAGCGATTGGTGAATGATCCTCTGCTAACTACCGCCCGATGCCGCATCATTTCGCAAAACTGCCGCACAGATCGGTTATACTATTAGGTTAAACCAAATTGTGAGGCCATCATGCTGACCATCGTACAAGAAGCGCTAACCTTCGATGACGTCCTGCTGCTCCCTGCCTTTTCAAACGTCCTGCCGAAGGATGTTTTGCTCAAAACTCGCCTCACGCGTGGCATTGACCTGAATATTCCACTGATCTCTGCTGCGATGGATACCGTGACCGAAGCCAAAATGGCCATCGCGATGGCACAAGAAGGCGGGATCGGTATTCTGCATAAAAACATGGACATCAGCGCGCAAGCTGCCAAAGTGCGCCGCGTCAAAAAATACGAAGCGGGCATGGTGAAAGATCCGATTACCGTACATCCAGACATCACTGTTGGCGAGCTACTCAAGCTGACTGTTTCGCATCGGATCAGCGGTGTACCGGTAGTGGTCGGCAATCAAGTGGTCGGCATCGTGACCAGTCGCGATATTCGATTCGAAACCAATCTGGATCAGCCGGTTCGTAACATCATGACCCCGCAAGACCAACTGGTCACCGTGCGTGAAGGCGAATCGAGCGAAGTGATTAAAGCACTGCTGCATCAGCACCGCATCGAAAAAGTCTTGGTGATTGCCGATGATTTTCAGCTTAAAGGTCTGATCACCGTCAATGACTTCCGTAAGGCCGAATTGTACCCAAATGCCAGCAAAGACTCCCAGGGTCGTCTACGCGTCGGTGCGGCCGTCGGGACGGGTGCAGACACGCCTGAGCGGGTTGCTGCATTGGTCGAAGCCGGTGCTGACGTGCTGGTGGTGGATACCGCGCATGGTCACTCTAACGGCGTGATTGAGCGTGTGCGTTGGGTCAAACGCGAATTTCCACACATTCAAGTGATTGGCGGCAATATTGCCACCGGCGATGCAGCGTTGGCTCTGCTAGACGCTGGCGCAGATGCGGTCAAAGTCGGTATTGGCCCAGGTTCGATCTGTACCACACGGATCGTGGCAGGCATTGGCGTGCCGCAGATCAGTGCGATTGATAACGTGGCGCGTGCGCTGAACGAACAGATTCCATTGATTGCCGATGGCGGCATTCGTTATTCGGGTGACGTGGCCAAAGCCATTGCAGCCGGTGCAAGTGCCATCATGATCGGCTCGCTACTGGCGGGTACAGAAGAAGCGCCGGGCGAAGTCGAATTGTTCCAAGGCCGCTACTACAAAGCTTATCGTGGCATGGGCAGTCTTGGCGCGATGGCAGGTTCGACCGGCTCAAGCGACCGTTATTTCCAAGATGCCAAAGACGGCGTCGAAAAGCTGGTGCCTGAAGGCATCGAAGGTCGCGTCCCGTACAAAGGCCCCATGAGCGGTATCGTGCATCAGCTCATGGGCGGTCTACGCTCGTCGATGGGTTATACCGGCTCGGCGGATATTGCTGAGATGCGCAGTAAGCCACAGTTTGTCAAAATCACTGCGGCGGGCATGCGTGAATCGCACGTGCATGACGTGATGATCACCAAAGAAGCCCCAAACTATCGAGTCGATTGAGATTTCGGCTTGGTTTTTTTGCAAAAAAGCCTCTGAGATGGTATCAGAGGCTTTTTTTATGGGATTACGCCCTCATGTATCGCTGGGGGCAACTTGAAACAGCAGACCATTAACGAATTTTGTCACGTTGAAGCTCGGCGCAGACTGACAGATCTGGTGCAAAACTGACAAATTTTGTCAGTGGTGTGTATGGTCTTGGCAACACTGCGTAAGACAATGTGAACAAGTCTACAATTTATAAAAAATTAAATGTTTAAAATCAGTGTATTAATTAATAGTGCTTGAAGTTGGCATGCGCGATGCACTATATAGATCAGACCCAGTCGAAAGCTGGCTAGTTTTTTCTCAAGGAGAGTTCACATGAACGCACAAAAAGGTTTTACCCTGATCGAACTGATGATTGTTGTTGCCATTATCGGTATTTTGGCTGCAATCGCGATTCCTGCTTACAATGATTACATCACTCGCGCCCAAGTATCTGAAGCAGTTTCTCTGGCTGGTGGTTTGAAAAACCCTCTGAATGAATACGCTTCACAGGTTGGCTCTTGGCCAACACTGGTTGCTCCAACAGCGACTGCAGCTGCTGGTCAGATCAACGCTTCTTTGGCTGGTAAATACTCAACAGTGTCTCCTACGATCACTGGTACTTATCCTGTCGGCCAGATTACATCTACAATGAACTCTGGTAACGCTAAAGATGGTATTCTTACATTTAGCACCAACAGTGGCGGCACTTCATGGTCATGTGGTAACACTACCGTGAATGGTTATGCAGGTACAGGTACTACAATTGATGCAAAATATCTGCCAAACGCTTGCAAACCATAATTTAAGCGTAAAAAAACCCCTTCAAAGGGGTTTTTTTGTTTTTACGAAGTCTTTTTTAAGGAGTTTTTATCATGGGTCAGATTAAAAATCCTTCGATGTTAAAAAAGAGAGTTGTTGCCTTCATTTGGCATCTATTGTTCTCTTTATTATTATTGTGTTGTGCCGTATTTATTGTGTTTTATTGGTGGTATCCCTCTCCATTAGCAGTTGCTTTTGGTGTAAGTAATCTCGCTTTTTTACTGATAGGTATTGATGTTATATTAGGGCCAATACTCACATTTATAGTTTTCAAAGAGGATAAGCAGCATTTTTTAAGAGATGTACTCGTTATTTTAGTGATTCAAATCAGTGCCTTTTTGTATGGGCTTTATACCATATCTGAGGGACGACCTGTTTGGTTGGTATTTGTAATTGACGATTTTGAGGCAGTTGCACCAATTGATATTGATCGTCGTATGCAATCAGTATTTAATCCGGAATATCAAGATTCTCTGCTGTCTCGACCGCAATGGGTTGCAGCAATGTATTCTGAAGATGCAGAAATAGAAAGCCAACAAAAGATGGAGGAAATGTTTGATGGAATAAGCTTGGCTCGCCGACCAGAAACATACCAGCCACTGATCAATCGAAAATATCAGATTTTCAGCCGACTAAAACCATTCGATGAGCTTTACAAATATAACGATAAACAACAAGTTGATGTTTTGGTTAAAAAAAATCCAGAGGCCATAGGATGGTTACCTCTGAAAAGCTTTAAAAAAGACATGGTGGTATTGTTTAATAAAAATCAGGTGCAGCCTGAAATTGTTGATTTAAATCCTTGGTGATTTTGGCATGACTATTGCTTCTATAAGGAGGACTTGAATGGTTTTCTTGGCTCGGAAATGATAGATAAAGGAGCTTGGTGAAAATCTTTATCATTAGTTGCCACGCATGGGTAAGGCAAACCAGAGATGACCGCATTTATTGAGACTTCTCTATAGATGATGGTTTTGGCATTTGAGCAATCTTACCGGATAGGTTGGATTTGAAGATCATCAGATCTTCTCTGAAGAAGGAGCTTTTATTATGCAGGGCATGAAGGGATTTACGCTGATCGAGTTAATGATAGTGGTTGCTATCATAGGAATTCTTGCAGCCTTTGCTGTGCCAGCCTATCAAAATTATATCACCCGATCACAAGTGGCGGAGGCAGTTGTTTTGAGTTCAGGGATCAAAACCACGGTATCTGAATACGGTTGGATGAACGCAATGTGGCCGACACTTCTTGTACCTCCTAATGCGAGTCCAGTCTCTGGTCAAGTTGCTGTGACTTTATCTGGCAAATATGCTGAGCTTAATAATACTTTGCAAGGAACCTATCCTAATGGTTTGGCAACCTTAACGATGACTTCAGGCAATGCTATTAACCAGACGCTCGTTTTAGAGACCACTGATGGAGGTGCGAGTTGGAACTGCCAAGGAGGCACGTTAGACCCAAAGTATCGCCCACAGGCATGCCGTTGAGTAAGTGGATGTGACGACTCTCATTTTTTGGTTATGTCAAATCTAACCCAGCGTTGGCATATACTCGGTCAGCCGTTCTGAGGTTTTGCGTAGATTAATACTGAGCAAGGAGGCGATACCTTTCAGGATGCTGATGCCGATTTCAGGGTGTAAACGCAAAATCATCTCGAAGCCTTTACGTGTCATCACCACCACGCCCGTCGCCGAAGCTGCGCGTACCGATGCTGAACGGGTCAAACGATCAATCAACGCCATCTCACCAATAGACGCGCCTTTGCTCAGCTTGGCCAGTACCACCGGCTGATCGTTTTGGTTAAATTTAATTACTTCAAGCATGCCGTGAATCACAAAGCAGACGTAATCGCCTTTTTCACCTTCTTTGAACACGAATTCACCCGGCTTAATCGTATTAAAGAACATGTATTTTTCGATGATTTGAATGTCGCTTTCGGACAGATAGGTAAAAATTGCAACGGAGGTTAAATGCTGCGCGAGATGATCAGCCATCACAAACATCCTTGAATAGATCGTTGGGTAACATCAAACGCCGATGATCCATCAGCGGCATTGCTGATCGACGTGCGACCAGAGCAGCTTGATCATAACATGCTGTTAGCACAGTTGAACCCCCAGTCGTAGGCTCACATGTAGTTTCCTGTGTGCTTTCGTGTGCTGCGTCACAATAGATTCGACCATCGACGTCCACAATCGCACTGTGTCCCCATGTCTGGCGTGTGCCATGCCAGCCAGTTTGATTGGCACCAATCACCCAGCATTGGCTGTCGATAGCACGCGCGCGCAGCAGTAATGACCAGTGGCGCTGGCCGGTCGGATAGGTAAACGCTGATGGGGCAGTCAGAATCTCTGCGCCTTGTTGCCGTAATGCTAAGGCGAGTTCAGGAAAGCGCAGATCGTAGCAAATCATCAGACCCAAACGCCCAAACGGCGTATTGGCACTGATCACCTGATCACCGGCCTCAAAGGTTGCTGATTCGTGATAACCGCCAATACAATCAGCGACTTGTGCATCAAACAAATGGATTTTGTCGTAACGTGCAACCACTTGACCGCTGGGATCAAACAGTAAGCAGCACGAGCGTACTTTACCCACTGGTACAATCTGGCCGTTCGGTCGATAACCGCACGGGATGGAGCCCGCGATCAGCCACAGGTTAAAACGTCTGGCCATGACCGCGAGTTGCACACGAATCTGATCAAACTGCTCGGCGGTTTGGCGCTGTTGACCTGCCGCAAAACAAGCAAAGTTTTCGGGTAACACCGCAAGGGAGGCACCCGCTTGTGCGGCTTGTGCGAGTAGATGTTCGGCATCAACGAGGTTGCGCGCAATATTATCCTGTGAGGACATTTGGATTGCGGCAAGAATGGGCATGATCTGAATCGGTTAGGAGTGTTGAACGGCAGATTGAAAACGCTGTGCAGCTTGTTGTTGGCGTTCCTCTCGCTCAAGTTGCTTAACCAGTGGCTCAAACATGGCGCGGTTGCTGGCGTTGAGACTGATCAGAGTGCGGTGTGCATCAAGCACAGTCTGTAACATGTCATCTTGTGTGGTGGGTGCTTCGGGTAAGGATTGTAGGCAACAGGTTTCGGTATTGCGACAGTTCAGCAGCGTAAACACCTGCCCCAAGCCCATACTGTTGGCCAATGTGGTCAGATCGGTATTGGTGGACAGTAGAATTGGCTGGATCTGGTACAGATCACGAATCTTGAGGCCGAGTTTGGCGACCACGCCAAGCGCAGTGCTATCCATAAAGTCCGCATCGGTCAGATCGACCACGACGCCCGAGACTTCGGGTAACTGATGAAGTTTATCCAGTAGATGATCGAGGCTACAGCAGGAGGGGGCGCGTACTTCGCCGACAAGCTTGAATACGTGGGTACCGTTTAGGCCTGCATACTCAATATGACCCATTGACATAAAAATGCCGGTTTGTATTGGTGGAAATTGTATTATCGCATAGTGGCCGGAATTGGCAAGCCAACTCGAACGATATTGTGCTTTTTACGGTGATTGTCGTGCTGTTTTTTTGTCACGTTGTGTCTGCAATAAACCGTTTGAAGTCAAAAGTCGACCACTCAGCGTCAGTGGCTTTTTTCGATGGCTTGGCGGGATAAACACAGCAAGGCCAAATCATCGGGCAGGTCAGGTGGCGGGGCAAAACGATGCTCACTCAGTTGCTCAATCAGTTGTTGCAGTTGTGCGCTGAGATTGCCATCAAAGGCTTCTAGTGCACCATCTGACGCAAAAATCAGCTGCGAGTCTGGCTGTAGATCGACCGTTTGCATTTTGATATTCAGTTGAGCGGTGAGACCAAGTGGAAAGCTGCTGCTGGTCAAAATCTCAGGTGGCTGATTGGGCTGAATCAGAATGGCTGGTGGATAATGCCCCGCACTACACCAATGCACCTGATGCTGTTGTAGATCGAGCAGACCACACAATAAGGTAATGTGTTTGCCAGTATCTTGTTGCACCAGTAGTCGATTCATTTGATTGAGTAAATCTTCCGGACGGTTATCGCGTCCATGAAACGCTGCCAGCCATGCACTCAGTAGACTACTCGCCACACCGTGACCGGCCACATCGGCCAAATAAAACAACACCTGCTGTTCATCGACTTTCCAATAGTCGATCCAATCCCCCGACAAGAACGCCGCAGGCTGATAAAAATGATGCAGCGTATAGCCAGCAATACTCAGTGGCTCAGGCAATAAGGATTGTTGCAGCTTGACCGCTGCTGGTAAGTCACGGCTGTCTTGCTGGCGCTGGTATTGATGCCGGATCTGTTCGACCACATCAGGCAGTTGCGCAGGAATCGCCTGCCGCATCCAACCAGCCAGTGCGCCACGCTGCCATGCTTCGGCCAGTGCAATCGCTTGGGTTTGATCGGCCAGCACAATGGTGGGGTTCGGCCACAAATGCTGCAAAAACAACGCTACATCCGCGATGATCAGCGCGTGATCAGGAATTTGCCCAATATCATCGACGGCCAAACCCTGCAAATCTTGCAGCCGCAGGCGCAGCGGATGGTCGGCCTGATCGGCATCATGATCAATCAAGTACATCGACATAAGCGGGCTACTGGTCTGAAGGAATGAAGGGGCAATCAGGTCGGCTCAGTTCAGCTAAGGTTGGGTTGGATTGGGGACATCAGTGACGGCTGGTGTGGCAGGCGCGTCCGTTGCCGGTGTATCGTCAGGTGTTTTACTGGTAACGCCCTCATCAGCAAAATCCTCATCACCAAAGCCTTCTTCGGCCGTGGGGCTCAGTGCTAGCGGTGGTGCACCATCAAACACTTGAAACAAGCGACGCTGTAAATACACATCACGCAGCACTGGATACTGATCACCAGTCACAATGCTTTCTGCCCCAATAAACTCAGCACGGACATCCACCACATTAATGCCGGTCAGCGCAATGCGCGCTTCATCTGACTCGATATATACGGTCGGGCTGGCCGCCATGTCCAAAATTTTGCCGGTGGCATCGCGTAGGGTGCTAGGACCCAGTAACGGCAGCATCAGATACGGGCCAGATTTAACGCCCCACACACCGAGGGTTTGCCCAAAATCTTCGTTACCGGCTTTTAGATTAAAGCTGCTATTGGCTGGATCAGCAAAGCCAAGTGACGTTAAGGTATTGAGACTAAACCGGCCAAGCGTTTGCACAGAGGCTTTCGGTTTGCCTTGTAGTAATTGGTTGACCGCTGTCCACGGCTCACTGATATTCTGAAAAAAATTACTGATGCCCGTGTTAATCGGTTTAGGCACAACGCGTTGATAAAATTTCGCGGTCGGCAATAACACGCGCCGATCCAAAGCATCGTTTAAACGATACACCTGCCGGTTATAGCGTTGAAAAGGGTCTTTGATCTCATCGGGTAGGTTGGCGGTCGCGTTGACGCTGAGTTTTTGTACCTGATTAGAAAGATTGGGCAGGGCAGGCAGACTAAAGCGTGAATGGGTATTGACTTGATCATCGGCAGCGGCAATGCCGACTGTACCCATTCCACCCATCAGGGCGCAAACAACGACAAACCGCAACATGGACATACAACCCATACAAATTCTGTGTCTAGAAAACTCAGGGTAAGCCAGTTTATCCAGCTTGTAAATGCAACAACGCATCTGACTGTCAGTTCACGGGCTGATCGCTGCGATAAATTGTAGGGTATGGTTCAGAAAAATCTGAGTTTGCATCTGTTGCGGTTTTTCTGATTTTTAGGCATAAAAGTTGCTTAGCGTGAATTTTAGACACTTGCTATACTGTAAGCTTGGCACTCGCACGCAATGCAACGAGGACACGCATGAAAATGTCCCTTGGCCTGAAAATAGGCACTTCTTTATCGCTGACCCCGCAACTCCAGCAGGCGATTCGGCTGCTTCAATTGTCGTCGCTTGAGCTTGAGCAAGAGATCCAAGTTCAATTGGACAGTAATCCGCTGCTTGAGGTGATCGACGATCAGCCAGAGTCTGCGGCTAGCGATGAGTATTTGCCAGAACAGGCGCACGCGAGTGACTATGCCGATCAGACCGATGTCGATGTGCAGATGGCCGAAAGCCGCCTAGATGTCGAGTTGCCAGTCGATACCCAGTGGGACGATGTGTTTTCGCATCAATCGACTGCGTTGGCCTCACCAGAATTTGAAGAACGTGAAGACAATCGCTGCGCCGAACAAACCATCGTCGATCACTTACTTTGGCAATTGAATTTAAGCCCTTTTTCGGCAGTGGATCGACTGATTGCGCAATGTATTATTGATGCGATTGATGATCGTGGTTATTTGATTGCTGAGATGGACGAGTTATTAGACGCGGTCAATCAGCAGTTGGCAGAGATCGACAACATTGAGCCGGTCGAGCAAGACGAGGTCGAGATGGTGCTGAAGCGAATTCAGCATTTTGATCCCGTCGGTGTGGCAGCGCGGAATCTATCGGAGTGCCTCAGCCTACAGTTGCGGGCGTTGCCGGAGCGGGTGGTGGAGCGTGCCGCCGCGTTACGCGTGTTACAGCATCATGAGCTGTTGGTGTCGAACGAGTTGGCGCGCTTACTGCGGGCGACACAACTGACCGAGCCGGAGCTACAAGCGGCCTTACTGTTGATTAAATCGCTTGATCCATATCCGGGGCTAAAATTTCAAAGCAATGACGACAGCCACCAAGTGCCAGACGTGATTGTGCGGCAAAAAACTGGCCGTTGGGAAGTGCAGCTCAATACCGATATTTTGCCAAAATTGCGGGTCAATCCATTTTATGCGGGCATGATCAAACGCGCCGACCAAAGCGCTGACAATCAGTATCTGCGACAAAATATGCAAGAAGCACGTAATTTTATTAAAAGCATCGACGAGCGCCACAAAACCTTGCTGAAAGTCGCGACCTGCATTGTTGAGCATCAGCGGGCGTTCTTAGAGCATGGCCCCGAAGCGATGCGGCCATTGATTTTGCGGGATATTGCTGACGAAACTGAGCTACACGAATCGACTGTGTCGCGTGTGACCACGCAGAAGTTTATGCTGACGCCGCGTGGCTTGTTTGAGCTGAAGTACTTTTTTTCCAGTCATGTGGGGACGAGTACCGGCGGTGAATGTTCTTCGACCGCGATTCGGGCGATGATCAAAAAAATGATCAGCGAAGAGAATCCACGCAAGCCGCTGTCG
>JBAQKP010000211.1:0-26378 GCA_049301135.1 Moraxellaceae bacterium
ACATCGAGCTGACCTGCAACGACCGAACGAGCGACCGGCACATGCTCCAAATACAATTGTCCCGCCAAACACGGTGAGGCCTGTCCAGTATAGTCGAGCAACGCAACCGCCAAGCCCAGTTGTGCCGCACGTTGTTGCAGTGCGTCACGATCCGCCAGCACGACAATCGGCCGTGACCATGTCCGCTCGGCCAGCATCAGACTGATGTCCATCCCGATCCCAGCCGGTTCGCCGGTGGTCAGATATAACGGCAGCATGAGAAAACACTCGCATCAATTCAACCAGTCGCGATTATGAATGAAAAAACGACCCCAGATGGGATCGTTTTTGGTGTCTTTCGCGCAGCTTGATAACTTAGAAGTGATAACCGACTTTTAAGCCAATCGCCAACGCATCGTTGTCTTCAAAGTTGCCGACGATAGTGCCGCTGCTGACTTTGGCTTCTGCATCACCCAACAAGAAATATTTGATGCCCAGCGAGACATCAACATGCTCAACTGGTGAGTAACGCGCACCCAGACCCACGTTCCAGTAGCCTTCGGTTGGCCCCAAGGTGGTGATTGGATTGCCCGCCCCACTGTCCCAGCCGACTGACACGCTGCCAGACAGTTGTGGGTGTAGCTTACGACCGACGCCGACGTTAGCTGACCATTGGTCTTTGGCGTAATTCACCACGTCTAAGCCACCCGGAAAGCGAAGTGCTGTGGCACTGGAGAAGAGCGATGGTTTGATCGCAAAACTTTCCCAGTTGACCCAACGTACGTTTGCAAACGCAAGTGTGTCCGCCATGATGCCGGTTTGGAAGTCGATATTGACCGACTGTGGTGTAGTGATTTCAGTTTTGCTGTCGCGCTGGGTAGGCAACTCAGTTGCTGCTGCCAACGTGAGCAAGCCCGAAAGCCCAGCCTGTTGCGCACGTAACGTAGCGTTAGTTGGATTTGCAGCCAAACCAGCATTTACGGCAGCCAATTGCGGCCGCAATGTTGCCTGAATCGTTGATACAGGTGCGGTGGCCAATGGTGCCAGCGCAGGGTTTGCAGCTAAACCGCCTCTCAGCCCGATTAAGGCTGCTGAGGACAGTGGCAGCGTTTCAGACGACTTCAAACGATGTTCGATCTCTGAGCGATAAGTAACTGCCAAACGCAGAGCAATCTCAGGCTTTTCAAAAGCGAAACCGGCAGCATAACCAAGACGGTTGTCCTGCTGTAACTTGGCGCTATAACCATTTAAAATATCGTATGCTGGACCGCGCAGGTTTAGCTCGCCGCTAATCGACTGAATTGCAGGGCCGCCGAACAAGGTCACGTTCGGGAGCGGTTGATAACCGTACAAGAATGTCGTGTTATGGCTATCCACCTCAACAGTCGTAGTACCTGTCACCCCCAATGCGGCACGCACCGCACTAGGTAGTGGAATAAGACCACTGTAGGCATTATTTTCAGCGGTGAAGTTGTTCTGACCCGTGTACTCAGCTGCCGCACCAAACGGCTGATCGTAGATAATCGCAAATGAAGATTCTGGGGATACTTCAAACTTGAGTGCTGCAGACAACATCTCGTAATCTTCGGCCATCTCAGGCACAACATTGCCGGCGCTATCGACACCGCCAACTTTAGGCATCAGACCGCTATAACCGACTTCGGCGTAATTACCTTTTTGGAAAAAAGCAGTAGTGGACTGACCTGAACGGTCGAGGGCAGCGGCGTGCAACGTGGCAAGAGGTGTTGCGAGCAGCATCATCGCGCACAAGGGCTTAAGCGTCATCATCATATCTTTCCTTGAAAGGCCTGACCTACCGTCAGTCAAAAAGCGGGACTGTTCAAACATGCTACGTTATTTTTTGCACACTTGTGCAGCATCTAACGCAGTGCTTACTGTTACATCACAGACACATATTAACAAGAAAAATTTGCCAGATTGTTCGACCGTTGATCAGGTAGCATGACTGGCGAGTATTGACTTAGATTTGACTTTTATACGTCATCATAGTCATTGACCTTTTTAAAACACCAAAAAACCAGTGCGAGTCCTGTCCTACAAAAAATGCTCGGTCAGATTATTTTGACGCATTTTAAAATCGATAGATTGCTAAACAGACAGAGAAACCACTATAATCCGCGCTCAATTTTGTTGTGCCTGCTCCCTAGGCACAACCAACGATAATAGGCAACGTGCAATGAAGACCCTCAGCGCTAAGCCAGCAGAGGTACAACACGACTGGTTCGTAGTTGACGCTACTGGTAAAACCCTCGGTCGCCTCGCGACTGAAATCGCTCGCCGTCTACGCGGTAAGCACAAGACCAGCTTCACACCACACGTTGACACTGGCGACTATCTCGTCATCATCAACGCTGAAAAACTGGTTGTCACCGGCAAAAAATCCGAAGACAAAAAATACTACCGCCACAGCGGGTATCCAGGTGGTCTGAAAGAAACCAACTTCACCAAGTTGATCGCTCACAAACCAGAAGAAGTCCTGCAACGCGCCGTAAAAGGCATGCTGCCAAAAGGCCCTCTGGGTTATGCCATGATCAAAAAGATGAAAGTGTATGCAGGTGGCGAACATCCGCACGCTGCACAACAGCCTCAAGTCTTGGACATCTAAGGAACTGACATGGAAAAGAATTACGGTACAGGCCGTCGTAAGACCGCAACCGCCCGTGTGTTTCTGTCCGCAGGCACAGGCAACATCAACATCAACAACAAGAGCCTAGACCTCTATTTTGCTCGCCCAACCGCGCGCATGATCGTCCGTCAGCCGCTTGAATTGGTCGATGCTGTTGAAAAATATGACTTGTTCATCACTGTTAAAGGTGGTGGTATGAGCGGCCAAGCTGGCGCAATCCGTCACGGCATTACCCGTGCGCTGATCGCTGCTGACGACACACTGAAACCAGCACTGCGTCAAGCTGGCTTCGTGACTCGCGATGCCCGTGAAGTCGAACGTAAGAAAATCGGTCTGCGCAAAGCGCGTAAGCGTCCACAGTACTCCAAGCGTTAATCGACACTTGGTGTCAACAACCCCAGCCTGTCTGGGGTTTGTTGTTTCTGCTGGCTAGAAAAATCAGTTAATTTGTGCTCTGATGATGCAGTTTTGTGGCTTTTTAGCACAGATTTCTTTAGTATTGCCACAAAATTTTAATGGGCTTTGCCGCCCATGCGTGCTTGTCTGGAGGAAACCTCAATGAGTAGTGCCGAGGGAGTCAATGTTAGCCGCCGCCGCATGCTGATCGGAACTACAGCCGTGATTGGTGGCGTAGGTATGGTTGCTGCTGTTACCCCATTTGTAAAATCTTGGAACCCCAGCGCCAAAGCCAAAGCGGCTGGTGCGCCGGTCGTACAAGACATCGGTGCAATTGAAGCGGGTCAAATGGTTGTGGTCGAGTGGCGTGGTATTCCAGTGTTTGTGGTCAGTCGTACCGCAGAAATGGTCGCCAACCTGATGAAAGACAATCCGGTGATTTCAGATCCAGTGTCTGAAAAATCAGATCAGCCTGAATATGCCAAAAACCCAACTCGTTCACGCTCACCTGAGTTATTAGTGGTGACCGGCGTGTGTACGCATTTGGGCTGCGCACCCACCTACCGTCCAGAAGTTGGCGCTGCTGACCTCGGCGGCAATGATTGGCAAGGCGGCTTTTACTGCCCATGCCACGGTTCAAAGTATGATTTGGCCGGACGTGTCTATAAAGGTGTACCTGCGCCCACGAATCTACCCGTGCCGCCGTACTCGCTTGCAGGCAGTATCCTGACCATTGGGGAGGGTTAAACCATGAGCATTGGGCAAAAATTGATGTCGTGGGTCGATGCGCGCTTTCCGGCGACTGAGACCTACGAATACCACATGTCAAAATACTACGCACCGAAGAACTTCAACTTCTGGTATTTTTTTGGCGTGTTGTCGATGGTGGTACTGGTCAACCAGTTTGTGACTGGCATCTGGCTCACCATGATGTACAACCCGTCGGCTGAAGGCGCGTTCGACTCGGTCGAATACATCATGCGTGATGTTGAGGCGGGTTGGCTGATTCGTTATATGCACTCGACGGGAGCCTCGGCGTTCTTTGTGGTGGTGTATCTGCACATGTTCCGTGGCCTGCTCTACGGCTCATACCAAAAGCCGCGTGAGCTGGTCTGGTTGATCGGGATGGGGATTTATCTCGTCTTGATGGCAGAAGGCTTCTTTGGCTACTTATTGCCTTGGGGCAACATGTCGTTCTGGGGTGCACAGGTGATTTTGAACCTGCCTGCGGCCTTGCCGATCATTGGTGATCCGTTGACCACTTGGGTCAAAGGCGACTATCTGATTTCGGGCATTACCCTGAACCGCTTTTTTGCCTTGCATGTGGTGGCACTGCCGTTGATTTTGGTCGGTCTGGTGTTTATGCACTTGGTGGCCTTGCATCATGTCGGTTCGAACAACCCTGATGGCGTCGACATCAAAAAGCAAAAAGATGAAAATGGCATTCCGCTGGATGGTATCCCATTCCACCCTTACTACACCGTGCATGATCTGATCGGCATCGTCGTGTTCTTAATCATTTTCTTCGGGGTGATCTTCTTCTTCCCTGCCGGTGGTGGTTACTTACTGGAACGTCCGAACTTTGAACCGGCCAACCCACTGAAAACCCCTGCACACATTGCACCAGTGTGGTACTACACACCATTCTATGCAATTTTGCGCGCTGTGCCTGATAAGCTCGGTGGCGTCATGGCGATGGGTGGTGCGATTGCCTTCTTGTTTGTGTTGCCGTGGCTCGATCGCTCACCCGTGAAGTCGATTCGCTACAAAGGTATCCTGTCGAAAATTTGGCTGGCCATTTTTGTGGTGAGCTTTGTTGGTCTGGGCTTCCTTGGTGCCAAAACAGCAGCTGAAATTCCACATATTTTCAGTGGCGTTTTCATCAAGACGCTGATCTTGGGTGCAATCTTTGCTGCCATTTGGTTCTGGCGCAAGCATGAAATCTATGCCTATTTAGCACTGACGTTGGGCATTACCAGTATCCTTGGTGGCTTATTACTGTGGCTATTTCCTGCCATGGGGATTGATGCCTCTAAAGGCTTTGGGGTGATGTTTACCCTGCTGTATTTCTTGTTCTTCATCCTGATGCCGATTTACACCTCGATTGAGACCTGTAAGCAGCCACCAGATCGTGTGACCGGAGGCCACTAACATGAAAAAACTGCTCCTGTCCTTCGCCCTGTTGCTTTCTGCCGGTGCTGTGCAAGCTGCCGGTGTGGAATGTGGGATCAATCCTGCGACTGAAGAAGCCTACGAGTGTAGCCATGCACCTGTAAACCTCACGGACAAAGCCTCACTGCAACGCGGTGCGGCGGTGTTTATGAATTACTGTGTCGGTTGTCACTCGCTCAAGTATCTACGCTATGAGCGGATGGCGACTGATCTGGCGATCCCAAACGAGCTGGTCGAGAAATACATGATGTTCACCACCGAAAAAATCGGTGATGGCATCAGTGCAAAAATCGACCCAAAGATGCAGGCCAAATGGTTCGGTAACGCGCCACCTGATCTGTCATTGACGGCACGTCTGCGCAGTCCAGATTGGATTTATACCTACCTGCTGACCTTCTATGAAGATCCAAAACGGCCTTGGGGTGTCAACAACGTCGTGTTTAAAGACGTTGCCATGCCGCATGTGTTGCACACGTTGCAGCAGGATTTGGGTGATGATGAGTATCGTGAGCGGGTCGGTGATTTGACCAACTTCCTGACTTATGCGTCTGAGCCAATGGCACATCAGCGCACCGTCTACGGCTTCTTTGTGATTTTGTTCTTGCTGGTGTTGTTGATTCCAGTCTGGCTACTGAACAAAGAATACTGGAAAGACGTCAAGTAAGCTGTGCACGTCACAGTTCATCTGGCGAGACACAAAAAGGGCAATATGCCCTTTTTGTTTGCCCGTTGCTTTGGTTATGCTGCGTGATTGATTGGAGCAACCCACACCTTGCCTGAATCCACGATTTTATCGGACAGCGAACAACGTCACGCGGGCATCCTGCTATACGCCCATCCAGACCAACATGAAAGCCATCAGATTCAGCTCGCACTGGCCGAAAAACAGATCGTCTATCGGTTGATCATGGTCGATCCAGCGCTACGTCCTGAAGATTTGTTAGATCTGAATCCATACGCCAGCCTGCCGACATTGATTGATCGAGAGCTACGGCTGTATCAAAGCGCTATTATTTTGGAATATCTGGAGGAGCGCTATCCCCGTTATCCCCTGCTACCAGACCATCCAGCGACGCGGGCGGAATACCGGCAGTATGCGTGGCGGATTCAACATGACTGGCTCAGTCTGGCCAACACCTTACTGATGCATCCTGATAGCTTAGATGTCAAAGCAGCACGACAGGCACGGCAACAACTGCGGAATAGCCTGATTAGCTTGTCGCCGTTGTTTGCCAAGCGGCCGTTTTTTATGAATGATCAGTTTGGGCTGTGTGATTGCCTACTCGCACCGATGCTGTGGCGGCTGCCCGAGATGCAAATTGAATTACCGAGTTCCTTGACTGCACCGCTTCTGGCATACTGCCAGCGTCTGTTTGAGCGACCGGCTTTTTTGGCCACGTTAACCGTGCAGCAGCGTCAAAAACGTGATTTGCCGAGGATTGGATAAATGACTGACATCACTGTCACCCCGACCCGCCCTTATTTGGTACGGGCAATTTATGATTGGATTCAGGACAATCAACTGACCCCGTATCTGGTGGTCAATGCCGATGAGCCGAATGTCACTGTGCCCAAACAACATGTCAAAGACGGCCAAATTGTGCTGAATATCGCTGCACATGCAGTACATCAGTTGCATATTGATCATGATGCGATTCAGTTTAATGCCCGATTTGGTGGCGTGTCGCAATTGGTGTATGCACCGATGCGTGCGGTGATGGGCTTGTATGCCCGCGAAAATGGCCAAGGCTTATTTTTTGATCCCAGTGAATATGGCGCACCTACAGATCCCCTACCCGTCGCAACAGATCTCAGCGAGACACCAGCGCCGAAAAAATCTGGCTTAAGAATTTTAGAGTAATTACAATGCACTGACTCGGCGCGACCTGACCAACGCGCAACTTGAGTGAAGGAGAGCCGCATGGCACTGTCGCTACTGCAACACATTCGAGATACTCAGGCGACCCCGCTGCACCATGCAGTGCAGGAAATGGGCTTAAGTGCCACACAGGCAACGATGTTACTCGACTGGACGCTGCCGTTAGTACTGGCACACTTGGTCGATCTGAATCAACGCCACGGCACTGGACTGGTGTTGGCACTGGTCAATACCCAAGCGGTAGACGGCATCTGGCAGACATTGGATCAAGCGGAGTGGATTAGCCAAGTCCAAAAGCAACTACCCGCTGATGGCTTAGTGTTACAAGTTGCCAGTCATCATCTGGCGACCGTAGTACTTGCAGAGATTTTTGCGCTGGTCGATGCCGCAAGCCTCGGTGAAGAAGGTCTAAACGAGCTACTTGAGGGTCAGCCAGAGCATCTACAAGGCCAAGCGCCTGATTGGGTCTGGCAACAGGCTGGCCTCAATAGCTTATGCGGTCAGGCCGCCGTCGAGCCTGAACCCAGTGCCGCGTTGGATCTGGCGGCGGGGATTGCTAGCCTCAACCAACTGGTGCGGCAAGCAGCAACACACCCTGTCAAAGATGCATCTGTGCAGCCAACCCCTACTCAGCCAGACCCCTCTCATCCTTCAGTGGAGCACGCCGTGACCAGCCCTGATCTGAATACAACCGCATCACATCACGCTGCGGATGCCCACCATGCCCATCCGTTGATTGTGATGCCGGTACAACGCGATGCAGGGCGTTTGACTCGTTTGTTTGAGCCATTGATTGCAGCGGGGCTGTTGGTATTTTTATCTGTCTTGTTCAGTCAGTCCAACCTGCCGATCACGCCTGTCACTGCCCCTCTAAGCTACAGCAAACCGACACTGGCCAGTCAGGAAACTGCCCTGATTCCAACTGTTGTTGCGAGCGAAAATGACTTGCCGCCGATGGCTGGTGGACAGCCTGATCTGTCAGAGATTCAGCGCGCGACCGAAGAAGCACAGCGCACCGGTACGCAGGCGTTGCAATTTAGTGATAATTCGCTGTCAGAATAATCTGACAGCTTGCGCTCTTATTAATCAAACCAGCGCAACTGCTCACGCAACTTGACCACTTCGCCGATGATGGTAATGGTCGGCGCAGCAATCCCACTACCCTCGACTTTACTGGCGATATCTGCGAGCGTACCGATCAGGACTTTTTGCTCAGGCGTTGTACCTTTCGACACCAACGCCACCGGCATATCAGGCCGTAATCCATGCGCGATCAGTTGCTGCGTAATCCGCTCTAGCCCGACCAAGCCCATATACAGCACCAAAGTCTGATGCTCGTACACCAGTTCTGACCACGGCAGTTCAGGCGAGCCCTCTTTTAAATGTCCGGTCAAAAACCGCACACTCTGCGCATAATCACGATGCGTGAGTGGAATTCCTGCATACGCGCCGCAACCGGCCGCCGCTGTGACCCCTGGCACGACCTGAAAGGCGACACCCGCAGCAAACAGTTGCTCGATCTCCTCGCCACCACGCCCAAAAATAAACGGATCGCCGCCTTTAAGCCGACAGACCCGTTTGCCGTCTTGTGCCAGTCGCACCAACAGCGCATTAATGCCCTCTTGCGGCACGGCATGATCCGCACGCGCCTTGCCGACATAAATCCGCTCGGCATCACGCCGTACCAAATCCATGATCGGCTTTGACACCAGACGGTCATACACCACCACGTCGGCTTGCTGCATCAGCCGTAACGCCTTGAATGTTAACAAATCTGGATCACCCGGCCCTGCACCGACCAGATACACCTCGCCTTTTGGCGTTTGCCAGTCTTGCATGGCTTGCGGCATCAACTGATCGGCGAGTTCGCGCTGACCGCTGAGGATTTTCTCACCGATATGACCGGCGTATAGGTTTTCCCAAAAAATCCGCCGCGTGTCCGGCTCGGTAATCAAGGCTTTGACTTGTGGGCGCCAGTCACCAGAAAACTTAGCCAGCTCACCGTATTGCGCGGGCACAAGCGATTCAATCTTGGTGCGCAGTTGTCGCGCCAACACCGGCGCGTTGCCGTTGCTGGTGATCGACACTAACAGCGGCGAACGGTCAATAATCGCAGGCACAATAAACCGACAGTGCGGCGGATCATCGACCGAATTGACCAAGACATTCAGCGCTTCACAGTCGTCAAACACCTGCGCATTTACAACGGCATTATCAGTGGCAGCAATCACCAGCCGATAACGGCGTAACTCCAACAGACACGGATAACACTCGGCGCGATGTTCACCGCCGCTCTTGCCCACATCATCGTGTAAATCTGGCAAAATCTCGGGCGACAACACGTCTAAGATTGCGCCTGCACTCAGCAACAGCCGCGCTTTACGCCGTGCAATCTGCCCACCACCGACCAACAGACAACGCTGGCCACGCAGTTTTAATGCAATCGGTAATACATCCACAGCCTACTCCGCTCGCTTGCCAATGACGGTAAGACCACCCATGTACGGCTGCAACGCGGCCGGAATCGCAATCGAACCATCGGCTTGCTGATGATTTTCCATCAATGCGAGTAATGTCCGACCAACTGCCAAGCCCGAGCCATTTAGGGTATGTACCAATTCAGTTTTTTTATCAACGCGCAAGCGGGTCAGCATCCGGCGTGCTTGAAAATCACCACAATTCGAGCAAGATGAAATCTCGCGGTAGGTGTTTTGGCTGGGTAGCCAGACTTCGATATCGTAGGTTTTTACCGCCGAAAAGCCCATATCACCGCCACACAGCAGCATCACACGGTACGGCAATTCGAGCAGTTGCAGCACTTTTTCGGCACAAGCGGTCATGTCTTCAAGCGCTTGCATCGACGTGGATGGATGCACGATGTTGACCATTTCGACTTTTTCAAACTGATGCTGCCGAATCAAACCACGCGTATCGCGACCGCCCGAACCAGCCTCGCTGCGAAAACACGGCGTATGCGCTGTCAGTTTGATCGGTAAATCTGCTGCATCTAAAATCTGATCACGCACCAAATTGGTCAGCGGCACTTCAGAGGTTGGAATCAGGTAAAATGGCTTATCACCTTGTAATTTAAACAGGTCTTCTTCAAATTTTGGCAGCTGTCCTGTGCCATACAGGCTGTCACTGTTGACCATAAACGGCACATACACCTCAGTATAGCCGTGCTGGGTGGTGTGTAAATCCAGCATAAACTGCGCCAAGGCACGTTGCAGCCGTGCCAGCTCGCCTTTGAGCACGCTAAAGCGTGAGCCGGTGATTTTGGCGGCAACCTCAAAATCCAGCAGTCCCAGCGCCTCGCCCAGATCACTATGATCTTGCACAGCAAATTCAAACTGACGCGGCATACCGACCCGACGCACTTCGACGTTGGCATGTTCGTCCGCACCGACTGGCACACTCTCATCAGGCAAGTTGGGGATGCTGAGGGCTTTTTGTTCGATCTCGGCTTGTAATACGCTCAGTTCGGCATCAGCGGCTTTCATATCATCGCTGACGGCATTCATCCGTGCCATCAGTTCGGTTGTATCTTGGCCGTTTTTTTTCAATTGACCGATTTGTTTTGCACCGGCATTGCGCTCGGCTTGCAGGGTTTCGGTGCGCACCTGAATCGCTTTACGCCGCGATTCGAGGTCTGCCCACATCGCCGTATCCAGACCAATACCACGCTTGGCCAGCGCAGCGTTGACCAGCTCAATCTGGCCGCGGAGTAACTTTGGATCAATCATGACACACACTTAAAATCGCAATAAAAACTGCCGCTAGTGTACGAGGTTTGCTAGAGCTTGCACAGGTTTGCACCACCCTGATAAAAAACACGATCTACACCGTCGCCCCACAGCGAAAACCCAAAGCGCACGCTAACCGTTATACTGACGCATGACCACGACCGGAATGGATTGACATGCATTGGCTCTATCTGGCGCTAGCGATTGTGTCTGAAGTGATTGCTACCAGTTTTTTAAAGTCTAGCGACAGTTTTTCGCGCTTTTGGCCTTCAGTGATTGTGGTGGTCGGTTATGGGTTGGCGTTTTATTTTATGTCGCTCAGTTTGCGAACGATTCCGATTGGGATTACTTACGCAATCTGGTCAGGCAGCGGCATTGTGTTGATCGCGCTGATCGGCTGGGTTTGGCTCGGTCAAAAGCTCGATACGGCCGCCCTGATTGGGATTGGTTTGATCCTTGCGGGGGTGTTGGTGATTCAGTTAGGCTCCAATGTCAATGGACACGCGTAGACACGGTTGGCATAAAATTCTGAAATTCTTCAACAATAAAAAAGCACACTTCATTGCGTGCCTTTTGCTACTTAATGTCACCTTACTGGTCGATCACATCCGTGCCAGCCGGTGGCTTAAACACAAACAACTGATCGTTAAGACGTGGGTTCAGTTTGACGTTGCTAAACTGAATATCGGTTTTTTGGCCAAGTGAGTCTTGTAGCACCATTTGGCTCGGCAGATCGCCTTGAAAACGCAGGGTCAGGCTCTCAAAGCTACTGTCCTTACTGCGTGGATACAGCACAAAATGCGCCTGATTACGATTGGGCTGCGTGACTCGAAAGGCTTTTTTGATCTGCTCAGGCTGACCTGACAATAACAACGCCGGTGTATTTCCAACCTGCGCGTCCATCTGCTGACGGGTCGCCTGCTCTAGATCAGGATCATAAATCCACACGGTCTGCCCATTGGTGACGATCAACTGCTGCATTGGGCTGGTGGTTTCCCAGCGGAACTGCCCCGGCCGTTTGACTTGCATCACGCCGCTATAGCTGCGATTCATATGACTCGGACGCAAACCTTGCTGCGGGCGGGCGGCGGGGCTATTGGACACGATGGTTTTTTGGCTAAAGCTGGCTTCTAAACTGCCAAGTTTGGCCAAAGCACGGTTGAGCTCCACCGTGGCATCTGCCTCACTCACGGCACTGCTGACCGCACGCGTGGTGCTGGTGACCGGTGTGTTAGCGGCAGCAGCATGTACTGCGCCTGCAACAGTGAGGGCAAGCAGGGCTGAACCCACGACGGTTGCATATTGTTTAGTTAAATCTGACATGAATCCATAACCTCGTCATCGCATGATGTGTGGCGACTATGCCACGTCTGCACCCTAGCCGGTAGATCGTTTGAGTGGTGAATCAGGCGGTTATGGTAGTGATTGCAGCCAACTGATGATCGAAAACACGCTTTTTGTAATCCAAAATTTATTTTAAAGAGCATAAAAAAGACCTCACGAGGAGGTCTTTTTCTGTGTTTTGGCCTTTAGCTGATGCGGTTCCACGCTTGACGGGCAGCGTGCTTGGCATCTTCCCACTTCAAGCGAGATTCGCCTTTGACTGCTTCCCAGCGCTGCGCCATATCCGGCTCGGCATCTTCAAACTGACTGTCCCGACCATACTGGCTGCGGGATTCATAGCCGATGCGATAGGCTGAGGCATAGTCGCGGTCGTAGTTATCTTCGGCACTGTAATACGGAGTGCTGGTGTGCGCACTACGCCAGTAGACTTCTTCGTGGGTTGGGTCAATCGCTTCGCCCGCTGCACTGCCCGCCAGACCGCCGATCACTGCACCGACTGCACCACCGACCAGCGCCCCAAGTGGCCCTGCCACCAGACCGACCGTCGCGCCGACTGCTGCACCGCCAGTTGCACCAACGCCAGTACCCACTGGATGTGCACCCGGCTCACCGGTGATGGGGTCAGCATTTAGGGCGGCACGGCTGTCTTTTGGCATATTCTTGATCACATCACGATCCATTTGATCTCGGCTCTGTTCGTTGCTCATGGCGATGACTCCTGTTGGAAAAACTAGATTTGGGAAAGTTAATCTGTTGCCATACAGCTTATGCACCAACGGTTGCTGGCTGATTGCTGACGACAAGGCAACCTTAGCCAAAGCCGCACCAAAGGTGTGCAATCAATTGTGGTAGATATACAGGCGCTGCGAGATCATCTGGTGAGGGCAAGTAACTTATAGAACGTTGTTGTAAGGTCGTACGGTGATTTGTGTGTGCTGCATCACCAGCCAACAATCACCCATAAAAAAACCGCACTGCTTTGCAACAGGCGGTTTTTTTAGGGTGCTGTGAGATCGAGATGGCATGCGCCAATCAGATCTTAGGCAGCATCGACGATCACATAGCGACGGCCAAATGCACCTTTAACGGCAAAACGGACAACACCGTCGCTGGTCGCGAACAGGGTGTGGTCACGACCCATACCGACGTTGCCGCCTGCATGGAATTCTGTGCCGCGCTGACGCACGATGATGCCGCCCGCTAGAATTTTTTGACCGCCGTACACTTTTACGCCGAGCATTTTTGGGTTGGAATCACGACCGTTCCGCGTGGAACCGCCGGCTTTTTTATGTGCCATGAGTAAAACTCCTTAACGGGTCGTTAAATTACAGCGTGATCGCAGTAATTTTGATTTCGGTAAACCACTGACGGTGGCCTTGCTCTTTGTGGTAATGCTTACGACGACGATGCTTGACGATGCGGATTTTGTCGCCACGGCCATGACGCAAGACTTCTGCGGTCACAACAGCACCAGCCACGCTTGGCGCGCCGATTTGAATGTTGTCGCCATCAACGACCATCAACACTTCTGCAAAGTTCAGTGCTTCGCCAGTTTCGGCCTTCAGCAATTCAACTTTCAGACGCTCACCAACGATAACGCGATGCTGTTTACCACCGCTTTGAATGACTGCGTACATGCTTCACTCCAATAAACCCGTGTCGCCGTGCCGACTCAACGAGAGTCGATCTTCATACGAACGCCACTGGGGGAAATGCACAAGGTGGAGGATTGTATGGAAAAGCAGCGATGCTGGCAAGTTTTTTGCTGTATTTTTGGCAGAAGACTGCTGGTTTTTTGGCATAAAGTTGCAAGTTATCGTACACGTTCATCATTAACTGCTAGACCTGACACAGATCAATGCTGGAAGTTCGACCGCATGACGGCTACGATACGGCTGTTTTGTGGGTAAACTTTTTTGCGCAAGGTCATCCATGTACTCAAGGATTGAGTCAAGATGATCGAGTCTTTTCATACGGTAGGTCTTATGGTTGATTTTAAAAAAGACATTTTAGCGCCGGTCGCAGATGATTTTGCCGCCATGGATCATTTTATTCAGACCGGCATTCATTCTAAAGTGCCGCTGGTGATGAGTGTCAGTCAACATGTGGTCGATGCGGGGGGCAAACGGATGCGTCCCTTGATGTGTCTGCTGGCGGCGCGCGCGTGTCAGCCCGATCTTGGCAGCACGCAAGATAAGACGCTACGGCTGGCAGCGATTGTCGAGATGCTACATACCGCCACGTTGGTGCATGACGATGTGGTGGATGAGTCGGGGCTGCGCCGTGGCCGACCGACTGCCAATGCCACGTGGAATAACGCCACTGCGGTGCTAGTTGGCGATTTTTTGATTGCACGGGCGTTTGACTTATTGGTCAATTTTGGCGACTTAACCTTACTGAAGGATTTTTCGTCTGGCACCTGTGAAATCGCCGAAGGCGAAGTGCTACAGCTTCAACATCAACACAACCCTGATTCAACCGAACAAGACTATTTACAGATTATTTATGGCAAGACCTCACGGCTGTTTATGCTGGCAACTGAGGGTGCGGCGATTTTGACCCAGACCGAGCCATATCGACCCGCGCTGCAAGCGTATGCCAAACACTTCGGCAATGCGTTTCAGATGATTGATGACATCTTAGACTATAGCTCTGATGCTGAAACACTGGGTAAAAATATCGGTGATGACCTACTCGAAGGCAAGCCGACCCTACCACTGATTGCAGCAATGCAGCGCTGTACAGGGGATGATTTGGCCTTGATTCGTAAAAGCATCCAAACCGGTGGCTTGGCTGATTTGGATCGGGTAATCTCACTGGTGCATAGCAGCGGCGCACTGGATTACTGCCAGCAACGGGCAGCCGAAGAAACCAAGATGGCGGTCGCAGCAATTGGGCAACTGCCCGCGTCAATCTATCGCGAGGCGCTGGCCAATCTGGCACAGCTTGCCTTGAATCGGTTGAGCTAATGAGATGCTGACCTTTACTGATCTGCTCGATGACATGGCAAGCTCACTGGATCAGCCTAATCCAGAGCTGCTGGTGTTGTTGGTGGATCGGTTACGTCCCGCCTCTAGTCGTGACCTCGACGATATTCATCATCGCTTGTCACGCTTGATCGAGACGTTACGCGCCTCACCAATGCGGCGGCGGGCACTGCATGATTATGTGTTGAGTCTACTCAGTCGCTATCACCAAGTCGGCTTGTATGCAGACAGTGGGATTTTGGGCAACGAGGCATTTTCGGCAGCGATCAAACAACGGATTGGCTGGCGTTTACTGCCGCCGCTACGCCAAACCACGCAGCTACGCGATTTGTTTCACCTGTGCTTTGATCAGGCCAGCGATGTGCGGTGGATCGAAAATATCACAGCCGAGGATTGGCAAGCGTTGTTCGGCTTGCTCAGTGCGGTCGATAGTCCAACTGCCCTGCTCAATGAAACGCGCAGTCGGATTTTGAGCGCGATCATGATCGTGTCGTATCGGATCACCTCGATTGGAATTGAGACCGAGCTGATTCGGGCGCATCCCGCCATCAATGAGTTTAAATCGCCGTTTTTAGCGCAAAATCGTGAAGTGATTGATTACGTCGAAGCCTTTAAACGGCGGCTCTACGCAGATCCAGCAGAACTGGCGGCGCTACCACTGCCCGATGAGCGGCCAGCTTTGGTCATGCTGGATCAATGCCGTGACGTATTGGGCAAAATCAAAAAAAACACCCGCAAAAATGGGGTCAGCCTGAGCTTAAGTAACCTGTTGATTCGGCTTGAGCAATGCCTCAATCGGATAGAGCTGTTGTTTTTATTGCTATCGCCTGAACCCAGCACCGCCAGACAAGCGCTGGCGGACTTACTGCGGCTATTGGCGCGTGCCCAGCGCGAACAGTCTAGCGTACGCGCGTTGATCTCTATTAACACCGAGTTACTGGCACAACAAGTCACCGAAAATGCCAGTCGCACCGGCGACCACTATGTGACCACCGACCGCAAAGGCTATTGGGGCATGTACCGTTCCGCAGCCGGTGCAGGGATGATCATCGCGACGATGGCGACGCTGAAAGTGCTGTCTGGTCGCTTGGTGCTTGCGCCATTTGCGCGTGCCTTGCTCAGCAGCATGAACTACAGCTTGGGCTTTATGCTGATTCATGCGCTGCATTTTACCGTGGCGACCAAACAACCAGCGATGACCGCAGCCACACTCGCCGCAGCGGTGCAGCGCAATACCAGTAACCGCCAAGCACAGCTGACTGAGCTGGCCGAAATCACCATCAATATCATGCGCACGCAGTTTATTGCCATCCTTGGTAATATCTCGATTGCCATGCCGATTGCGTTGTTGATCACGTGGTTGATCCATACACAAACCGGTGTGCCTTTGATGACCCCGTATAAAGCGGAAGCTCTACTGCATGATATTAATCCATTTATTTCACCCGCGATTCCGCATGCCGCGATTGCTGGAGTGTGGTTGTTTATTTCGGGATTGATTGCAGGTTATTACGATAATTTGGCGGTCTATCACCAAGTCGGTGCGCGCTTAAAACAACATGCGCGCTTACAACGCTGGCTGGGTCAGCCACGGCTGGAGCGCATGGCCGGTTATGTTGAGCGCAATCTCGGCGCGTTGGCCGGTAATTTTTGGTTCGGCATTATGCTAGGCAGTACAGCGACGCTCGGCTATATTTTGGGCTTGCCATTGGACATTCGGCATATTGCGTTTGCCTCGGCTAACTTTGTACAAGGTCTATACAATCTGGGCTATACGCCTGAACTTGGGCTGGTGCTGGTGTCGTTTCTCGGTGTGCTGCTGATCGGCATGACCAATCTGATGGTCAGTTTTGGCCTGACCTTATTTGTGGCGTTACGCGCACGGCGGGTGCAATACTCGCAGTGGCGACCGCTGCTGAAACTGCTATTTGGGCATTTTTTAACACGGCCAGCGGATTTTATTTGGCCGCCCAAAAATCCACCCACACCTTCGGTCAACAAGACTCATTACTGATGTTTGGTCTATCCAAAAGCACCAACTGACCACCGCTGCTGACTCTGTTTTTTTATGTAACGGTCGATCTGTAGACTTGCAGTTTTTCTGTACCACCCAGTACACTAGCTAAGATTGTACTGACTGGTACGTTTATTGCTGCAACGCAATCACATCGTCCTGCATTGCGTCATCTGGCGGCACGCACAGTGCCGTCCGAACGTACCGCTTCAGTCACCCTGCTTATTTTTTGTGTCTCGTCATCAGGCTGTCACGCCGATCCAGTGAGCTGATGGCAGTACACCGCATCAAAAAAACCCACGCCCGCGCTAACGCAGGGTATGCATGAGTGAGCAAACATTATGGGAACATCTGTCATCAGAACAACGATGCAGCGCACGCCAGTTTTTTCTGTCGTTTTGTTGGTTGCTGCACTGACAGGTCTCACCGCCTGTAGCAAGCCGGACGCGAGCGCCGCCGCCGGTGGTGCAACCGCAGCACCACCGCCACCAGAGGTCATTGTGGTGGTCGCCCAACGCCAGCCGGTCGAACGCAGTATTGATCTGTCGGGACGTTTACGCGCCTATCAGATCGCCGAAGTGCGTCCACAAGCATCTGGGATTATCCAAAAAAAGCTATTTGAAGAAGGGGCGTATGTCCGCGCCGGTCAGCCGCTGTATCAGATCGACGCAGCCAATGCACGTACCGCGGTCAGTAGTGCCACCGCTGCACTGCGTCGCCAGCAAGCCAGCTTAAGCGCGTTACGCATTACCGAACGCCGCTTGAAGCAACTGATCAGCTCCGATGCGATCAGTAAGCAAGAATATGATGATCTACAAGCGCAAATCGCACTCGCCGAAACCGACATCTCTGCCAGCCAAGCCGCCCTCGACAACAGCAAGATCAATCTAGATTTTGCCACGGTGCGCGCCCCAATCAGCGGACAAAGCGGCACGTCCAGCGTGACGGTCGGTGCATTGGTCACCGCCAGTCAAGCCAGCCCGATGGTCACGGTACAGCAGCTTGATCCTTTGTATGTCGATATCACCCAATCTAGCGCTGAGATGTTGCGCCTGCGTGAGCAAATCGCCGCCGGTAATCTGGCGCGTAACGGTGTGACCAACGTGCAACTGACCCTGCCAGACAATAGCGTCTATCCGCTGAGTGGTCGCTTGCAATTTTCCAATGCCAGCGTCGATGAAACCACCGGCACAGTCACGCTGCGCGCCGTGGTCGATAACCCGAATAACCTGCTCTTGCCGGGTATGTTTGTCAAAGCCAAAGTCAGTCAAGGCAGCATCCCAAATGCCATGTTGATTCCGCAGCAAGCGGTCACCCGAACGCCACAAGGTCAAGCCAGCGTGTTGGTGGTGGGCAAAGACAATACAGTCAGTCAGCGTGTAGTCGAAGCCGCCTTTACCCAAGGTAATCAGTGGGTGGTGACCAGCGGCCTCGAAAACGGTGAGCGTCTGATCGTACAAGGCAGCCAAAAACTGCGCTTCCTACCGGGCATGCCTGCGCCAGTGGTCAATCCGGTATTACAGCAAGTGGCGCCGGATGCTACTGCTGCCCCAGCAGGTAGTCCAGCTACTGCACCAGCAGATAAACCTGCTGCGAACGACACACCGAACAGCAACGACACCCAACCCGCGACTGCGGCGCAGTCTTAAGCCCACTGAGGAGCAGTCGTCATGTCTCGTTTTTTTATTGATCGACCTATTTTTGCGTGGGTCATCGCCATCATTATGATGTTGGCGGGGATTTTATCCATGCTGCAACTGCCCATCGCGCAGTATCCTGCGATTGCGCCGCCGACCATCGCGATCAGCGCCAATTACCCTGGTGCTTCTGCGAAGACGGTCGAAGACACGGTAACGCAGATCATCGAGCAGCGCATGAAAGGTCTCGACGGCCTGATGTATATGTCGTCTTCGAGCTCAGGCAACGGTTCGGCCAGTATTTCGCTATCTTTTGAGGCAGGTACTGATCCAGATATTGCCCAAGTGCAGGTACAAAACAAACTGCAAGCCGCCATGTCACAGCTACCACAAGAAGTGCAGCGGCAGGGTGTCAGTGTCAACAAATCTGCACGTAACTTCTTGTTGGTACTTGGCTTTGCCTCAGCAGATGGCAGCATGAATCGTAACGATATTGCCGACTATGTCAGCAGTAGCGTGGTCGATCCCTTGTCACGGGTGGAAGGGGTTGGTGAAATCCAAGTGTTCGGCTCGCCGTATGCGATGCGCATCTGGCTTGATCCCGCTAAACTGGCCAGTTACCAGTTAACCACCAGTGACATTACTGCCGCGATTCAAGCCCAAAACGCGCAAGTGTCGGCTGGTCAACTCGGTGGTGCGCCTGCCCTCGCCGGTCAACAACTGAACGCGACCGTGACCGCACAAACCCGTCTGCAAACCCCAGAACAATTCCGCAATATCTTGCTCAAAACCGCAACCGATGGCGCACAAGTCCGCTTGTCCGATGTGGCACAAGTTGAACTCGGCGGTGAGAGCTACGAAGTGGTCTCGCGCTATAACGGCAAAGCTGCCGCAGGGGTCGGCATTAAACTGGCCGCCGGTGCAAATGCGCTAGCGACGCGTGACGCGGTATTGGCACGCATCGACGAGATGAAAGTCAGCTTTCCACAAGGCTTAGACGTGACCGTACCGTATGACACCACGCCATTTGTGCGGCTGTCGATTGAGGGCGTGGTGTATACCCTGCTTGAAGCGATTGCCTTGGTGTTTTTGGTCATGTATCTGTTTTTGCAGAACTGGCGCGCCACGATTATTCCCACGCTGGCCGTGCCCGTGGTGCTGCTGGGTACGTTTGCGATCTTTAACTTACTCGGCTTTTCGATCAATACCTTGACCTTGTTCGGCATGGTGTTGGCGATTGGTCTACTGGTTGATGATGCGATTGTGGTGGTCGAAAACGTCGAACGTCTGATCATCGAAGAAGGCTTAAGTCCGCGTGAAGCCACCTATAAATCCATGCAGCAAATCACCGGCGCACTGATCGGGATTGGGCTGGTGCTGTCGGCGGTGTTTGTGCCGATGGCGTTTTTTGGCGGGTCGGTCGGGGTGATTTATAAGCAGTTCGCTGTGGCCTTGGTCTCGTGCGTGCTGCTGTCGGTGTTTATCGCCTTGGTACTGACCCCTGCGCTGTGTGCCACGCTGCTCAAACCGGCCAAAGACCAACCGCATGCCAAAACTGGCTTTTTTGGTTGGTTTAACCGCAAGTTTGACCACGCGGCCAACGGCTATCAGTCGCTGATCGGTCGCATGATGAAAAAAAGCCTGCGCTATGGCCTGCTGTATGCGGGGATTATCGCGCTGATGGCGTTCTTGTTTATCCGCTTGCCGACCGCGTTCTTACCCGATGAAGACCAAGGTTTGATCTTTACGCTGGTGCAATTGCCGGCCGGTGCAACGCAAGAACGCACGCTGGAAACCATGCAAAAGGTCGAAGAGTATTATTTGACCCAAGAAAAAGACACCGTCGCCTCAGTGTTTGCGATTACTGGTTTTAGTTTTGCCGGTAGTGGTCAAAACATGGGCTTGGCGTTTGTCCGCTTAAAAGACTGGAGTGAACGTACCGCAGAAGGCCAAGATGTCAAATCAGTGGCTGGCCGTGCGATGGGTGCGTTTAGTCAGCTCAATGACGCAATGGTGTTTGCGATTGTGCCGCCGTCAGTGGTCGAACTCGGCAATGCCAACGGCTTTGATTTGCAGCTACAAGACAGCGGCAACATCGGTCATCAAGAACTGCTGAATGCCCGTAACATGCTGCTCGGCATGGCCGCACAAAACCCGAATCTGGTCGGCGTACGTCCTAACGGTCAAGAAGACACCCCGCAATACAAAGTCACTGTGAATCAAGAGCAAGCCGGTGCGATGGGCGTGCCGTTGTCTGAAATCAATAGCGTGCTCTCGACCGGTTGGGGTGGCAGCTATGTAAATGACTTTATTGATCGTGGTCGGGTCAAACGCGTCTACATGCAAGGCCAAGCCGATGCGCGTAGTGCACCTGAAGACCTCAACAAATGGTTTGTGCGCGGCACAACCGGCCAGATGGTGCCGTTCTCGGCCTTTGCGACTGGCGAATGGACGTATGGCGCGCCTAAACTCGACCGCTATAACGGCTTGTCCTCGTTTAATATTCAAGGAGCTGCCGCCGCAGGCGTGAGTTCTGGCGCAGCGATGCAAGAAGTCGAAGCGATGATCGAAAAACTTCCCGCAGGCGTGAGTTTTGAGTGGAGTGGCTTGTCACTGGAAGAGCAAAACTCCAGCGGTCAAACCCCACTGCTCTACTCGCTGTCGCTGCTGGTGGTGTTCTTATGTTTGGCGGCTTTGTATGAAAGCTGGTCGATTCCGTTTGCGGTGATGATGGTCGTGCCACTCGGCGTGCTCGGCGCGGTGCTGGCGACCTTTGCGCGTGATTTTTCCAATGATGTGTATTTTCAGGTTGGCCTACTCACCGTGGTTGGTCTGGCGGCGAAGAACGCGATTCTGATTGTGGAATTTGCCAAGGATTTACAAGAAGAAGGTAAATCTTTGGTGGCGTCTGTGTTAGAAGCGGTAAGGATTCGCGTCCGGCCGATTATCATGACCTCGTTGGCGTTTGGTCTGGGTGTGCTGCCATTGGCACTCAGTACCGGCGCAGGCTCTGGTAGCCAAAACGCCATCGGTACCGGTGTGCTCGGCGGTATGCTCGGCGCGACGATTTTGGGTATCTTCTTTATTCCGCTGTTCTATTTTTGGGTGCGTAGTATTTTTAAATACAAACCTCATCCTGAAGATCAGCCTACGATCTCTCTGGAGAAATCTGAATGAGCCTCTTCGCATCGACTTCATTAAGCCTGACTGACCTCACATCAGCACGCTGGCCGCGTCATGTCGCGACGATCAGCTTGCTCAGTCTGAGTATTGCAGCGTGTACCAGCACGCCCAAGCTGGCCGAATTGCGCGGGACTGACCCGACACCGGCCACGACGGTGATTGCAGCCAGTTATCCACAAGCAGAACCCACTGCAGTGGCTGAACAGCCGTCGATTGCGATGCTGGGTTGGCAAGAGTTTTTTGCTGATCCCGCGTTAAAGTCGCTGATTCAGCTTGGACTGGACAATAACCGCGACCTTCGTACCGCTGCGCTCAACATCCAGCGCGCCCAAGCGCAGTATCAGATCCGTAGCGCCGATCAATTGCCAACGGTAAATGCGTCAGGCAGCCTGACTCAGCGCGGCAATACCGACGACAGCAGCACGGATTATTCGGTCGGCTTAGGCACGACCGCCTATGAAGTCGATCTGTGGGGACGAGTCGCCAACCTGAAAGACGCTGCGCTACAAAGCTATCTGGCCAGCCAAAGCAACCAGCAAGCCGTCCAGATCAGCCTGATCGGTCAAATTGCCCAAGCCTATCTGTCGCTCGGCTTTAACCAAGCGCAGCTTAGTCTGGCCGAACAGACCTTAAAAGCCCAGCAAGACAGCCTGAATCTGAATCGTAAACGCTTGGATGCAGGTATCAGCTCAGCCGTGCCAGTGCGTCAGTCCGAGATCAGCGTTGAAAGTGCACGTTTGGCGATTGGTAACTTTAAGACCCAGATCGAACAGGATAAAAACCTGCTCAATCTATTGGTTGGGCAAACGGTTCCGGCTGACTTACTGCCACGTCGTGCGCCGCAACAAGTCAGCAGCACCGCAGCCCTATCGACTGGCCTGCCCAGCGACTTGCTGCGCAATCGGCCAGACTTGGCACAGGCGGAGTTTAACTTAAAAGCAGCCGGTGCCAATATCGCGGCAGCACGGGCGGCGTTTTATCCGAGTATCAGCTTGACCGGTAACTTGGGTCTATCGAGTGGCAGCCTGTCGGATTTGTTTTCGTCGGGTGCGTTTAGCTATTCGTTTGGGCCAAGTATCAGCTTGCCGATTTTTGATGGTGGCGCACGCCGTGCCAACCTTGAAGTCAGCCAAGTTGATCAACAGCTTGCTTTGACCGCGTATGAAAAGTCGATTCAGTCGGCGTTTCGGGAAGTCGCTGACGTGTTAGCTGAGCGGGCGACCTTGCAAGAACGGATTGATGCGCAGACTCGATTGGTCACTGCCACTCGCGGCAACTACAACCTGTCACAGGCACGCTTTAAGGCAGGCTTAGATAGCTACCTAAACGTGTTGGATGCGCAGCGCAGTTTGTTTAGTGCCGAGCAGTCGTTGATCAGTTTGCAGCAGTCGAGCTTATTGACGCAAGTCAATCTGTACAAAGCCTTGGGTGGTGGCGGGCTTACGCCGACCGAACCGGCAGCGACCAATACAGCAACCGGATCGGCGCAGGTTTCCACCGCCAATCAAGCCTATGTGGCGACGGATGCCAGTGGACAGACCGGATTGGCGACCACAGCGGCGGTCGGTGGCGTGACGGCTGAAGCACTGGTGGATTGATCGACGTTGTTATGTGGTGCGGAAAGACCTGAGTAATCAGGTCTTTTTTTTGGGTTTAAAGCGCATCAACGGATGGGTATTCGGTAAATTCGCCCTGCTGCATTTCGTCGATTGCCTTTAGCAGTTTTTTGCTGGCTTGCGGCTGGTAATCGAACGAGAGTGGAATGCTGTTGGTTTCGGCGGTTTGTTTCAAGAACAACCGAATCGCTTGAGCGGGTGACAAGCCAAAGCTTTCGATCACGGCAAAGGCTTTATCCCGCAGCTCCTGTTCTAGGCGGATGTTGTAATTGATGTTCATGTGTTTACCTCGCATATAAGCCAGTACAACTGCTTTACGATTGTACTGCTTTCATCGCGCTCATTACAACCTGTACACGCAATCGAGGGCGTGATGGCTGAAGCAGTGGTCGATTGATCAATCGTTGTCATGCGGTGTAAAAAGACCTGAGCAATTAGGTCTTTTTTTAGGTTGTGGCGAATTGGCGCGCGTGGAGCACCCGACATACATGCTGCTACAGTAAGCGTATGGTGCATCATACGCACCTCTCACTCTGTCTAGCACCGCCTAGAATCAGTACAACAGCAGGAACTCATCAGAACATGAACCCAATCAGTTACTACCTATGCCAACAGCCTGTCATTGGGACGGTCATGTGGATCACGACACTCTGTTCGTTTCCTCCGCTATTTTCAAACGAACCGATTACGCTATTAACCTCGGGCACAATGATTTCAACCTCTTTTTTTGCTCCCGTAGATAAATCGTATGCACTGGCAATCACGTTTGAATTCCCCTCTACTCAGGCCAGAATTGAAGATCAAATCATTGGTACTCGTTTTGATCAAAACTGCGACGGTACGACACCTTACGAGGAGATCCCCGAAGCTAAGCACCTTGGTCTCGGACGAGCAATACCTTTTAAAGTCACCGTTAGAAATGCTAAAAATCAGGTGATAATCCATGAAAAAATATACCACTCTCTGTGTGCGACGGGACACAGCGGTGCGAAAACAACCCGAACAATTGGCTGGCTGACGTTGAAACGAGGTAAATACACCATTGAAGTGACCAATCTTTACGCGCAACCAGATCTGCTCAACGTCAAAACACAAATCTCTCTGTATGCTGGATATGGCAAGTAATCGCCACCGTCTTTGGCTTTGTTCACTCAATCGGCTTGCGACTAAACACACCGATGATCGGAGTTCCGTGCGCTCGCATGATGGGTTCGATTTCTTTATGCAATGCGTGATACCGATAAAATGGCACACATGGAAACAAATGATGGATCGAGTGTAGGTTTTGACCCAGCCAAAACCACTCTAGCGGCTTCATCCAACGCGGCATGATCAAGCTGCTAGTATTTTGATAACGCGTTGAATTATCGTGTGGAAAGTGCGGACGATAGGCAAACCAATAAGCAGTAAATAACCCACCCGCAAAGTGACCCAGCACCAACACAATCCAACTATACTCGCGAGCGACCAGTGTCAAAAACAAGACGCGCCAGCCAATCGACACACACAACTCTATGCAATATAAAATGCGCTCACGTACAGAAGCAGCCACCCAATGCTCACGCACAAAAAACGAGTTTTGCAGCCACAAAAATTGATAGCCTACGACCAACATGCTCAACCAGCCATGACGCATACCACTGATCAAAAAATCTGGATCTTTATCGGGCTGATTGGTATAGCGATGATGCGTGAAATGCTCAACCTTATGCGACGCGTAAGGAATCGCAATAATTGGCGCGACCAAAAACCCACACACGCTGTTCAACCATTTGAGCCGATCATTACTGCCATTGATATTGCCATGAACTGCCTCATGCAGCGGCGTATAGGACATATAGGTCAGTGCAGCATAAATCAACAGAGCAGCCCACAACGGCAGTAGCCCAACAGCGAACAGCCATAAATTGGCGACAAACCCAACCAGAACCACAACGACCAGCGCGACTGTAAACCACGCGACTTCGCCCATGTACTGCTTGGCAGCACCAACAGCCTGCTTATTGAGCACACTGAGATCTTCTTGCATGAGTACATCCTACAACCTTTACGATTTATTCAATTTAGCGGTTGCCCACGGGTACAGACAGCGCATTATCGGCCTAGCACAGCGCATTATCGGTCATCGCCATCTTGTAAAAATTAGACAGCGAGATCATTTGCTATAAAAAGACTGCTGGTTGCGTTTAGGCTGCCCAGCGTTGCATGATGATTACACCTTCATTACTATTCGGTGCTATTCGTCAATGCCACTCGCTGCTCATGGCTAACCTCGCTGGACGTGAAACAGCCAATCTCCAGCCACAACAATAGTCGTCGAGACCCGCATATGAAAGGTTCAACGGGTGTGTTACACCCGATTAGTATCAGTCAGGTCATCGTCAATTTTGCTGCACGGCACGGTGTTGATGCAGACACATGCCTACTCGGAACAGGAATACAAAACAGTCAACTCCAAGACCCCGAAGCCTTAATCGAACGAGAGCAGGAAATGCGCCTCATCGAGAATTTGATACTGGCACTGCCCAATATGCCAGCAATTGGATTTGAGCTAGGACTTCAGTACAACGTATCGACATTTGGCGTCTGGGGTTTTGCCCTCCGTACGAGCCGCACTTTGCGCGAAGCCATACAGCGTGCAATACGCTACTTACCGCTGAGTACAGCTTATTGTCGCATCAGCATTTTTTATGATGCAGAGATGTTTGGTGTATTAGTCGATCCAACGGCTATTCCCCAGCATTTGCGTCAATTTTTGCTTGAGCGGGATATCGCCACAGC
>JBAQKP010000212.1:0-2928 GCA_049301135.1 Moraxellaceae bacterium
TGCTGGATGCAAGCTGTTGAGCGCATGGTAAGTGATCTAGCAAAAAAAATGAGCAGATGAACTGCTCATTTTTGACGTATTCATGTGAACAAAAACCACGTTAACCGTGCTGCCAGAAACGCACGGGATGCGTCATTAACGCACCATCTAAATAGACCTGACTACCCAGAAAAGCGACTCGACCGGCGGCAATCCAACCCACTATACGCGGATAAATCTGGTGCTCTAGGCTATGTACACGGCGCTGTAAACTGTCAAGCGTCTCATGCGGTGCGATTGGATGAATCGCTTGAGCGATCACCGCACCTGCATCGAGTTCTGGTGTGACAAAATGCACCGAACAGCCATGCAACTGTTCACCACTGTCCAATACCCGCTGATGCGTGTTAAGGCCTTTGTAAGCGGGCAGCAGTGAGGGGTGAATGTTAATGATCTGGCCGCTATAGCGGGTGACAAAATTAGCGGTCAACACGCGCATAAAGCCCGCCAGCACAATCAGATCCACTTGCCAGCTTTGTAAGGTTTGGATCAGCTCGTTTTCGAAGCTGGTACGGTCACTAAAATTGCGATGATCAATCAAGACACGCCGCAGCCCAGCTTGTTCAGCGCGCTGTAAGGCATAGGCATCGGGTTGGTTGCAGATCACGCCAACAATGCTGCCGCGAATTTGCCCTGACTGACAGGCATCAATCAAGGCTTGCAGGTTTGTCCCATGCCCAGAGGCGAGTACTGCGATCCTGATCAAACCAACACCACGCGGACTTGATCATCTGCATCTGGTGTGGATTGTGCATCAGCTTCGATTTTTCCCATGACCCATGCAGATTCACCCGCTGTGGTCAGATGGTCGAGCGTTGCCTGTACATCAGCGGCTGCAACCACCAGCACCATGCCGACCCCACAGTTAAACGTGCGGTACATTTCATAAGTATCGACATTGCCTTGCAGTTGTAGCCATTTAAACAAGGCTGGCCACTGCCAAGACGAGGTATCGACTTGCGCCCGTGTGCCTGTCGGCAATACACGCGGCAGATTGCCGGGTAGGCCACCACCGGTAATGTGTGCCATCGCATGCAGATCGATTTTTTTGGCCAGTTCAAGCAGGGGTTTGACGTAGATTTTGGTCGGAGTCATCACCAGATCGGCTAGCGATTGCCCATTGATTTGGGTGTCAAGTGGGGTTTGACGGACGTCGATGATCTTGCGAATCAAGGAGTAACCGTTTGAATGTGCGCCACTTGAGGCCACGCCGATCAGTACGTCACCGGCTTGCACTTTTTTGCCGTCGATGATGTTGCGTTCTTCGACCACACCGACACAAAACCCTGCCAGATCGTAATCTTCGCCTTCATACATCCCAGGCATTTCGGCGGTTTCGCCCCCGACCAATGCACAGCCTGCTTGCAAGCAACCTTCACCAATCCCCGTCACCACGTTGGCCGCAACATCGACATTCAGGTGGCCGGTCGCGTAGTAATCGAGAAAAAACAGTGGCTCCGCACCACACACCAGCAGGTCATTCACGCACATGGCGACTAAGTCGATGCCAATCGTGTCATGCCGATTCAGTTGTAGCGCGAGTTTCAGCTTAGTGCCGACGCCATCGGTACCAGACACCAACACCGGTTCATCGTAGCCTTTGGGGATTTTACATAGCGCACCAAAACCGCCTAAACCGCCCATGACTTCGGGGCGCATGGTGCGTTTGGCGACTGATTTGATGCGGTCAACCAAGAGATCACCAGCTTCGATGTCAACACCAGCGTCTTTGTAGGATAGTGAGGCGTTTGGGGTAGGGGTTGGTTGCGTCATAAATCAAGTCTCCGCTTAGGCGGCAGATTATAACCGGAATCAACCATTCGACTATGGTATTCGTGCAGGAAAATGCGTATGTTGAAGCCGTTTTACTCATCATCTCCGCCCATTTGGAGGATAAAACGTGAACGACCCCCTGATTCGTCGTTTGATCATACTGGTATGTGTTGTTGTTTTAGGTTGGGTGATTTGGCTATTGCAGCCAATCTTGACCCCATTTGTCGCCGCATTTATCTTGGCCTATTTGTTAAATCCGCTGGTCGAAAAGCTGATGTCTCTCTGCCGGTTGCCGCGGTGGGTATCGATTGGCTCGGTGTTCTTGATCATGAGCGCAGCATTGACTGCAGCCGCTTGGGTGTTGGTGCCGATGCTTTGGAATCAATTGATGTTTGCCAAGGACAATATTCCAAACGCGGTCAATTGGTTCAATGGCCCGCTGCGTGCTTGGTGTGAACAAGTGTTGAATGTTCAGATCGCGGCGATTGATCCGCAGCATGTGTCCGATGAAATCGTCACTTATTTACAGACCAACTATAGTGCAACGACGCTGCAATCCGCATTGGGCAATATTGCCCGTTCTGGCTTAAGCGCGATTAATGTGGTCGCCCTGAGCGTGCTGGTGCCGATTGTGACATTTTATTTTTTACTGGATTGGCGTGGCATGTTACAGCGCATTCAGTTGCTGATTCCACGCCGCTTAGAGCCCAAAGTAGTGCA
Organism: Moraxellaceae bacterium; assembly: GCA_049301135.1. Taxonomy (GTDB): domain Bacteria; phylum Pseudomonadota; class Gammaproteobacteria; order Pseudomonadales; family Moraxellaceae; genus JAYXXU01. Next base: position 2,533 of record JBAQKP010000212.1, read on the forward strand.
GGTGACCATCGAGTGTCATCAGGTGCTGGGCGCCTTTGTCAAAGGCCAGTTGGTGGTCATGCTGTTGTTGGGGATGGTTTACGCGGTTGGTTTGCAGTTGGTCGGGATTGAGGTGGGCTTGATTATTGGGCTGGTGGCAGGCTTGGCCAGTATTATTCCCTACCTAGGATTTGCAGTTGGACTCACGGCAGCGGTGGTGGCTTGTCTGCTTCAATACGGTTTGAGCTGGGTAAATCTAGGTTTGGTTGGTCTGGTGTTCATGATTGGACAAGTGGTGGAAGGTTATATTTTACAACCATTTTTATTGGGTGATAAAATTGGCTTGTCGCCGGTTGCGGTGATCTTTGCGATTATGGCCGGTGCACAGTTATTTGGTTTTGTTGGGATGTTGTTGGC
>JBAQKP010000213.1:0-33902 GCA_049301135.1 Moraxellaceae bacterium
GGATTTAAATCCGACCACACTCCAGATAGGTCAAACGCTGCCGATCAAAGCGCGGCGCAGGGTTTTCACCAAAGCTGTAAAAACCATGTAAACCACGAATCACGTTGCCATAGTGGCGACTTTGCACCACCCGACGCGGATCATGTTCGATTAGACTGTAGCACAGCGCCGCCACGCCACGTTGCAGCGTCTGCGCAAATGCCGTCTGTACCATATAGTCAAACACGTCGATTTCATCTGGCCGACACAGTGGCGAATGCAGCATCAGATAATGCAGTAACTCGCCCTTGGGCGGTAGCAATAGCCGTTGGTTATGCCGCGCCCAGATATTGTATAGCGGCCGAAGTAAGCCGATCAGTGGATGATAACTGACTACTCGAGTTTGCTTAAAGGCTTTTTGATCCCACAATCCATACAGCCCGACCAACTCGCGCCCACGAAACACCAGCGTAAAATCACCGATCTGCAAGCCCTGCCAGTACGGGTGTTGTGACAACACATCTGCAAAATCATAGCGTGGCAAAAAATTAAAATGCACCGCCATCGACTGCACAAACTGATTCATCTGTGCGACATCATCAGCATTGGCCACCCGATGACTCAACGCAGCCTGTGGCGTATCCACCTGTGCCGTATGACGACAACCGGTCATGGTCATCGTGTACAAAGTCTGATCGGTATACTGCGTCACAAAATCTTGATGTGGACGATGCAGCGTTTGCTTTGCCACTTTATTATCCGCCAACACCACTGCTTGCGCGTAGTATTGATCGGGCAACCGTGTGCGCAAATGCCGCATGACCAAGCGTGTCAGCTTTTGACCACGCACCGCTGGATCAATTCGAAAGTCGCCCAAATAGCGCAACATTTCGACCTGACCCTCGACATAACACGGACGCGCACTCAGCGTATACATGCCGACCACCTGTTCCGGCTGGGCAGCCGCTGCAATCACCCATGTTTCAGACTGCATAAACGCAGCATGACAAGCCGCAAAATAATCCGGCTGACGTGACAAACTCAACATCAAACCACTGGATGGCATCGCGGAAGCAACCAATGCCAACAACTGTTGATTATCGGCTGGACAGGCGGCACGCATGACCCAATCGGGAAAGTCAGGCAACTGAAACAGCGCATGCTCGGCAAACACCGGCTCAAACACACTCATGCGTGACGTCCTTCAATGAGGCCAATACAGCATGATCAATCTGCTTGAGTGGCTCAGGCTTGATATTGCCCTCAATCATGCCCGCTCGCATCGCCAGCGCCTTATAACTCGCCCAACCATCTGACACGATACAAATGCGCGGCATCGCCAACTGACCGAGGTCACGCGCCAGCTCATAGTGAAAACTCTGCCGCAATGCCTGATCGAGTTGCGTCGCCCATAACGCCTGCTGTTGCAGCGTATCCGACGAATCACCTTCAAATAAACCCAAATAATACGGTGTGATTTGAGTGTTGCTGTCAGAACTGCTGTCAATCGTATTGATCGCCAACAAGCTCACAGGACGCAGTGGCGCAATCTGAGCCACGGCTTGCAACGCTTGAGTAGCCAGACTTGGATCGAGCTTTTCACCGACCAAATCCACCCCAAAACGCCGACCTTGAAACTCAAAACACGGCACCTGACCAAAGAATTCTTTAACCAGCAAACAATCATCTAAGCAAGAACGCAACAAGCCATTGCCGCCACTGATAATCGGGCTGACCAGATCACCCTGTTTAAGCGCCCAAGCGGGCTTGATCGTGCCATCTTGCAAATCTTCAAATTCGTAAAAGTGACTTTGGTATGCCAGTGGATACTGACCGTCATACGGAAACGTCACCACGCCTTCGGTCGCCCACAAGCCCTTGCCTTCAAAAGCCGCATGTGGCAGACGTGCTTGCAGTTGTTTGGCCCATGCCGCAGCACCGGCGGTATCCCATGCCGACACCAAGGCCAGATTCGGCCAGATTCTCAGCAAATCCAGTGCGCTGTCCTGCGCCTTGCATTCCGCCACAATCGCCTGTAATTGTGCAGCACGCTGCGGTGCACGCGGAGCTTTCATCATGCCCAAAGCCGCTTCACGCTGTTGCCATTGTCCCGTCGCCAATACCAGAGCGGCCTCGTCAATCCAATCGGAGAGATGATTTAACAGTTGCAGGGCAAAAGTTGGACTCCAGACCGAAATCATGCTCAGATCACGCTGTGCCAACATAAAGCATAACGTGGCAAATAGCGCATCATCCGCACCGGCTGCAAACGCAATATCCGCTGGAACGGCTTGCGTGTAGGCGGACAACAGTTTTTTACTCACACTGAGCAAGGCACTGTCATCGTTCAGATTTTCGTCTTTTAGCAACTCACGCTGACTTTCTGGCAGCCACGATACTGACCAATAGTGCTGGCCAGATTTTAACTGTGGGTACAGTCGATACATACTCGACAGCCAAGGGCCAATCGCTGCATCTAACTCGCCCAAAAAAGCCTTGGTATACGGAATAAATTTAATCCGCTCACTCGAACCGCTGGTCGGCTGATAACGCACAATTGGACTACGGGTCAATGGCGACTGGCCCGCTCGCATTGCCTCGATGCCACTGCGCCAGTCGCTATAACGGGTCAGTGGAATCTGTTGGGCAAACTGCTCATAACTGCTGGGAGACGCCCAACCTTCTGGCAAACACGCCTGCGATAGCACTTCATTTAAACGCTGGCGCTGCACTTGTTCAAGCTGATCACGCGCTTGGCGAAAGCGGCGATCAGCACGGCGGCAGGCCAATTGCAGTGCTTGATGACTCAGTTGACTCAACAAACGTTGCATTTAGGCACTCTTACTGTGGGCAGTCATCAACGCATCGACGCGACCTTGACTGATGGTTTTGGTAGCAAATTTTTGCACATATTTAAAGATGTCTGTCCAGACAATTTCACCAATGCACGGTAACTCAGTGCCTTTTGCCCAATCAGGATTCGACTGTTGGAAAAAACGGATCTTGGCATTACGGGTCAGCATGTCGTCAGTGATCGGAGCAACATCGCCTTTAAGCGGCTGATAATCATCACCAAAATCCAGAACACCCGTCGCTTGATCATAATACTCAGCAAAATACTGCTGACAGTAGCCCTCTACTAGCGGCTGCAAGTGTTGACACTCGCCCTCAGGATGCGGCCAGTAGCTATAGTAATTATTAGCCAGCAATAAATAGGTTTTAAACCCTTTAGAAATCAACATCCAATACACTGGATCAAACGGATGCTTGGCTTTCATGGTCAGCAAATAGCGATACATGCTGCGCTGTAGCGCGCGCGAACCCCAAAATTCTTTTTCGATGACCGTGTCACCGCTAAAGAAGGCATGGTGCACTTTGTTACCGACTTTGATGTCGCAATTCATCACGGTAGAAAAACCAACGATCTGCTTGGTTTTTGGATGGAGGATTAGGAACGCACCGGTCTTTTTCAGAAAATCGCGTACGAAAATATCGTAACGGGTGTTTTCATAGTACTTCTGGTAGATGCTATACATCTGTTCGAAGTCGCGCTCGGTGAATTTGTGTAGTGGCTGGAATTTGCCAATTGGTTCGGAACTGCTACGCTTAAAGAGTGCCATGACACAATCCTGTGATTATTTTAACCGTAACACTCACACTCCCGTGTAGAGACATTACAGTTTGTTGCGATCACCTGATCCATCAGCAACCACTTGGCTCAATTTTTATGCTGTTGAGCAGTGGTTTGGCAGTCCTTAGCCAGTCTGTTGTTTGTATCGGCCTTGCTGATTCTCATCAGTATGTCGTATGACACGACGCAAAAACCGCAAACGCACAAGCACTATCGGCTTGTGCGATTAAAGTTAACAAATGTTCACCGAACTGGCAATCACCATTCATCGCCAAAGCTACTATTTTGATCAGACTAAGATTGAAAAAACCAAAATTAGCTGAAATTGCACAATCAATGTAAGATTGCGTGCTCAAAAATCAGACCACGCTCCGAGCCATGTGCTGCATCAGGTTCGACACCACGCACCGAGATCAGATCACCGGCAACAAATTCGCCAGCCAACAGTCGCTGTGCCAGTGGATTTTCGATTTCGGTCTGAATGGCTCGTTTTAGTGGCCGTGCGCCGAAGACTGGATCATAACCGACTGTCACCAATTGCTCAAAGGCACGATCATCCAATACCAGACCAATCTCACGTTCTTTCAGACGACTGCGCAACCGATCCAACTGAATATCAGCAATCCCGCGAATCTGCGCCTGACCCAGTGCATGGAACACCACCAGTTCATCAATCCTGTTGATAAACTCTGGCCGAAAATGCTCGCTGACCGCTTCCATCACCGCCGCCTTGATACTGATGTTGTCTGCTGTCGTGCCGAGTTCACGAATCGCCGCCGAACCGAGGTTAGAGGTCATGATAATCACGGTATTTTTAAAGTCGATCACCCGACCTTGCGAGTCGGTCAGACGACCATCGTCCAGCACTTGTAGCAGGATGTTAAACACGTCGGGATGGGCTTTTTCGACCTCATCGAACAGCACCACGCTATACGGTTTACGTCGTACTGCCTCACTCAACACGCCGCCTTCTTCATAACCGACATAACCCGGCGGTGCGCCAACCAAGCGGCTGACGCTGTGTTTTTCCATAAACTCGCTCATGTCGATCCGAATCATCGCATCGTCACTGTCAAACAAAAACCCCGCCAGCGCTTTACACAGTTCGGTTTTGCCGACCCCTGTCGGCCCTAAAAACAAGAACGAACCACTTGGACGATTCGGGTCGGATAGTCCAGCGCGTGAGCGACGTACCGCATTCGAGACAGCCACCACTGCTTCATCCTGACCGACCACTCGTTTGTGCAGGATTGACTCCATCTGAAGCAGCTTATCGCGTTCGCCTTGTAGCATTTTGCTGACTGGAATGCCGGTCGCGGCACTGACCACTTCAGCGATTTCGTTATCGGTGACTTTGTTGCGTAACAGTTTGGGCTGATCACCATCGGCCGCGTGGTCGCTGATCAACAGGTTTTTTTCCAGTTCTGGAATCACGCCGTATTTTAGCCGTGACATTTCGGTCACATCGCCCTCACGCTGGGCTTTTTCAAAAGCGATGCGGGCTTTGTCCAGATCATCTTTGATCTGTTGGCTGCCTTTGACCAAGGCTTTTTCGGACTGCCAAATCTCATTCAGATCGGCGTACTCTTTATCAAGCTGCGCGATCTGGCTGTCGATCTGCTTCAATTGTAAGCGGCTACCGGCATCGTCGTCGTTTTTGAGGACTTCGCGCTCCATCTTCAGTTGGATTAAGCGGCGGTCGAGTTTGTCCAGCACTTCGGGCTTGGAGTCCATTTCCATACGTAGACGACTGGCTGCCTCATCAATCAGATCAATGGCTTTGTCCGGCAACTTGCGGTCAGTAATATAGCGATGGCTCATCCGTGCCGCCGCAATAATCGCCGAATCCTGAATATCCACGCCATGATGCAACTCGTAGCGCTCTTTTAGACCGCGCAAAATCGCAATGGTATCGGCCACACTTGGCTCATCGACCAAGACTTTTTGGAAACGACGCTCCAATGCTGCATCTTTTTCGATGTATTGGCGATATTCATCCAGCGTGGTTGCACCGACGCAGTGCAATTCGCCACGTGCGAGTGCAGGCTTGAGCATATTACCGGCATCCATCGCGCCGTCGGCTTTGCCCGCACCGACCATCGTGTGCAGTTCGTCAATAAACAGGATCACTTGGCCTTCTTGTTTGGCCAGATCATTCAGCACAGATTTGAGTCGTTCCTCAAACTCACCACGAAACTTCGCACCCGCAATCAATGCGCCAAGATCCAACGACAATACGCGCTTGTTTTTTAAGCCTTCTGGTACTTCGCCATTGACGATACGCTGTGCCAACCCTTCGACAATCGCGGTTTTACCGACACCCGGCTCACCGATCAGCACCGGATTATTCTTGGTACGCCGTGCCAGCACTTGAATGGTGCGGCGAATCTCATCATCACGACCGATCACCGGATCGAGTTTACCGGCCAACGCACGCTCATTCAGGTCGATGGTGTATTTGTTCAGCGCATCACGTTGCTCATCTTGATTGGGATTCACGATTTTTTCACCACCTCGAATACGTTCAATCACCACGCGGAGTTTTTTGCTGTCCGTACCGGCAGTTTCGATGATTTTTTGGGTTTGGCCTTGACTGGATAACGCCAACAACGCCCACTCACTAGCAATATAATCATCACCGGCTTTTTGGGCATAGCTGTCGGTCAAATTTAAAATCCGCACCGATTCTGGCGTCAGCTTTAGATCACCATCGGGACTGGCTAAAGTGGGCGCGGCAGACAACGCCGCCTCAAGCCGATCTTTTAGTGTGCTGATATTTGCACCGGCTTGTTGCAACAAGCTCAGGTTGGCCGGTTCTTGCAGTAACGCCGCCAGCACATGAATCGGCTCGATGCCGGTATGATCACGACCAGCAGCCAACGATTGTGCCGCACTCAGCGCGGATTGCAGCCGTTCGGTAAACTTTTCAAAACGCATGATTTTTCCTCTAATTGCTGCATAGACAGCGCTAGGACACTTGGTTTTTAAATAGGTCGTGATTGGTTTTTTTCAAGGCGAAATCGCTGACCGATACACGAAACGCACAACAAAAAAAGGGTGAAGGTTAGCGGCAACCTTCACCCAAAAGCGAAAAATAGCAACGTTAAAAATCAATAAATATTCTGTTGTGGTTAACGCAAACTATGGATGTAGCGTGGTGTGGCATCGACCGCAACCGAGTTGTTGGCGGCCATACGATTAGCCGATGTCGCAAATAAACTACTCAGCACGGAGCGCGTGCGCACGGCAACTCGCTCGGCAGCCACTGGTTCTGCCTCCGGCTCTGACTCAGTACGCAGCATCGCAGCAACTGACGCTGGCATCTCTACTGCTGCTTCGACCACCTCGGCAGGCTGATCCGGTTCGCTTTGCGCCAACACGGTTTTAGGACAAATCTGCTCGAACGCCTCCTCACCTTCACCAAGACGACCCAAGCGGCCACGCAGCGTCACCGCCAACATCAGCAGCAACTCATCGTCATCCTGATCTTCGGCCATATCTAACATCTGTGATTGATAGTTTCGGTCGGTCAGGAACTGCTCGATATGCACAGTTTCTTGACAAGCACGCCGCATCAACAACTTAAAGCGGCCTAACTCTTGCAACTGATCACGATTCAACATGCCACACACTCCTTAAAGCCACACACCCCTGTGTCGCACAATGTAATGCCAAGACGAATCCTTGCTTGTCATTACACGGTCATCAACACGACTAATGGGCTGTTTTGGCGCACCAATCGACTTGACAGGTTTAATGAAGCAATCATCGTGCCAATTTTAAAACCAGCCGCCTGACCTGCATCATCTGTTGGCTTCAACCCCATGACGAATTATGCCAAACTCAATACAAACCCGTTGCACGACTAAAACATATGACATATGCCCGATCTTTTTTATTCGGTAGCTTGGGCGTTGGCCTGAGCGTATTTGCAAGCGCACAAACAGCAGCACCGGTAAACACAAGCACCCTGCCACAAGATTCGCGGCGCGCTGGGGGGATTGCGGTGCTGGCAATATCGACGCAGGTGACGGCGGCACACTTTCAGCAACAGCCGGTCGCACTGGTTGAACACGCTGGGCAACGCTATGCCGTGGTTGGCTTGCCGTTAGATTTGCCAGTTGGCGAACACAGCGTCAGCTTGTACCAGCCAGAAAACAGCGTCGAACAACGAACGATTGTGGTGCAAGACTATGCGTATAAAAGCCAGCATCTCACCATTAAAGATCAGAGCAAAGTCACGCCAGATGCTGCGCAACTCGAACGCTATGCGCGCGAAGCGACTGAGCAAAAGGCGGCCTATCGGGTCTTTAGTCCAGCAATCACCCCAAGTTTTCCCAGTTTTATTAAACCGACCGCAGGCCGCTACTCTAGCCCATTTGGTTTTAAGCGGTTTTTTAATGGTGAACCGCGTGCGCCACATGCTGGCATTGATATCGCTGCGCCGACGGGTCAGCCGGTGAAAGCGCCTGCGACAGGCTCAGTGATTCAGACCGGTGATTATTTTTTTAATGGTCAAACGGTGATGATTGATCATGGTCAAGGCATGGTGTCGATGCTGTGCCATCTGAGCCGCATTGATGTCAAGATCGGTGATTCGCTGGCTCAAGGTCAAACCATCGGGCTGGTCGGTGCGACTGGCCGCGCGACCGGCGCACATCTGCATTGGACGCTGAGTCTGAATGATGCGCGCGTCGATCCGAAACTGGTGTTGCCGGAATAATCAAAAGCAACCCCGCTGCTGAGGAACTCTTGACGTTTAAGCCTTGGCGTACAGATTTTTTTGCAGAAGCAGATTTTTTAAGTGAAATTGGATACACTCTGACGCTATCTGACAACCACGATTGTCATCATACTGATTTGGAGCGCTGCTGCGATGAATACACTCACTTTTCGCCCCTCGCCGTATGCCTCGTTTATGCAGGCCAGTGAAGTCGATGCCAATGGCCTGACCTTTCATTTTGAAGTGGGTGGTAATCCAGCCCATCCGACCGTGCTGCTGATTATGGGGCTGGGCGCGCAGATGCTGCTGTGGACGGAGAAATTTTGCCAAGAGCTGATCGAACGCGGTTTTCAGGTGATCCGCTTTGACAATCGCGACATCGGTTTATCATCTAAAATTCGCAAAAAAAACAAACGTCTGAACACACTCAAACTGATGGGGCGGTTTGGTTTAGGCTTATCCAGTCAGGGCTCACCCTACACGCTGTATGACATGGCCGAAGACACCAGTCACTTGATCACGGCGTTGAAACTCGACAGCGTGCATGTGATTGGTGCGTCAATGGGTGGTATGATCGCGCAGATTCTGACCGCTAAACATCCTGATCAAGTCAAAAGCCTGAACTTGTTATTCAGCAGTAATAATCGCGCCTTACTGCCACCACCGGGTTATCCACAACTGCAAGCCTTGATCGGCCGTCCCAAAGGCCACGATGAAGACAGCATGGTCGAGCATGCAGCGCACTTGGTGAAAATGATCGGCTCACCGGCGCATATCAACCTCGAAAAATCGCGAGAGTTTACCCGCCTCTTGTATCGGCGCAGCTTTAGTCCGGCAGGTGTGATGCAGCAATATCTGGCGGTGCTGTGTACCGGCTCACTGGTCAATATTGATCGTCAGATCAAAAAACCGACGTTGGTCATCCATGGCAGTTGCGACAAACTGCTGCCGCCGTCACATGGTCGGGCGGTTGCCAAAGCGATTCATGGCGCAAAATTTAAGCTGATTGAGGGCATGGGACACGACATTCCAGATGCACTCGCCCCGCAACTGGCTGAGCTATACGCCCGCCACATGACGCTACACGGTTAATCATGGCTGCCCTTCCTTCCCTGCGCCAACTGTCCTATCTGGTCGCGTTGGCCGATACGTTGCATTTTACCGAAGCGGCCAAGCGCTGCTTTGTCACCCAGTCCACCTTATCTGGTGGCATTATCGAACTCGAACGCGTCCTCGGCGGCGTGCTGGTCGAACGCACTCGTCAGCATGTCCGGCTCACGCCGCTAGGTGAAAAAGTCGTCGCCCGTGCCAAGCTGATGCTGGCCGATGCGCATGATCTACAGCGCCTATCGCGTGAACTCGGTGAACCACTGACCGGCGATCTGCATCTGGGGGTGATTCCGACCATCGCACCGTTTATTTTATCGGCACTGCTGCAAGCGGTACGCCAAGACATGCCGAAGCTAAACCTGCACCTGCACGAACTGCAAAGCCAAACCGCGGTCGAGCAACTGACCGACGGGCGCTTGGATATGGTACTGCTGGCGTTGCCATTTGCGACCGATGGCCTGTACGTCGAGGAACTCTATCCTGAGCCGCTGTATTGGGTCACGCACCAAGACGATCCGCTCTACGCTCAGATTCAGCACATGGATGATCTGCCACTGGAACGCATGCTGTTGCTGGAAGAAGGCCACTGCTTGCGTGATCATGCGCTGAGTGCTTGTCCGCTGGGTGATCAGGCGGGGATTTCGGGGCTGGAAGCCTCTAGCCTGCCGACGTTGATGCAGATGGTGCATGCGCAACTCGGCTATACGTTTTTACCAGAAATGGCGGTCAACTCTGGCTTTGTCAAAGCACATGCGGGTCTGGTTGCCAAACCGCTGATTGACGCACCCGTGCGCACGCTGGCGTTACTGGCACGCAAGAGCAGCACCCAGATGGCCGAGTTTGAACGGTTGTCTGCTTTGGTTAAATCTCTACTAAAACAAAGCCTTATTTCTGAAAAATAAATTTGATGCTACAGGGATGGCGTGCTTGGAACTGTTTGAGCCATGGATGGCGAGTCTTCCAAGCACAAGGGCTTTTGCTTACTTTTGGCCTGTCAAAAGTGAGGCCAGCCGCAGGCATAAAATCGTACTTTGAGCGCAACTGTAAGACCTGTCTCAAAATACTGCATCTTACTATTGGTAATCAGCGCACTCTACCGCAACCAAACGCCGCGTCGGATAAAAACTCAGCCACACCTGTGTAAAGTCCGACTGATGCTGTAACACTTCAGTCGGAAAACCAAGTAGGCCATCCGGCTGCAAGCGGTCGGTATGAATCAACAGCCACAACTGATCGAGTGGCCTGCGCTGCTGGTAGCCAGTAATTTTGGCTACTTTTTTGTGCATCACCGCGTCGATGTCCAACTGACTGACCACTGAGGTGACCGGCAAACGACTGGGCTGTGGTCGCCGACTACCGGCAAATGGCCGACCCAACCAGCGCATCAAGCGCCAATAAAAATGCCGTGCAATCAGCCAATGATCGCCCAATTCGTCGCGCAAACGCGGTAAGGTGGTCAGCTCAATGCCGATCCACTGCCCGTCAATCCGCACGGTAAAATCCGGCTCGCGGCCATCGTCTTGGCCTTCGATGATCTGTTCTGCTTCGAGTGCCAAAATCGCCAAAAAGTGCGCCAGATAAATCCGCTCACGTTGACGTTTCAGCCAAATCCGCCGCTGACCATTGCCTTTTGCCATTACCCCATAGCCCTAACCTAACAGCCTGTTGAAAACTGCCTACTGCCCGTGCCAATCCACTCTCGCTTGGCGCTCAGTCTGATAAATCCGCAGCAGATATTGCCCAAACGCCCGCTCTAACAACTGATCACGCAGCTCAAAAATCGGCGTTGGGATATTGCCCTGATCCTCTGGCTCCCATGGTGTACCCGCCACACCGAGCAACGGTGCAGCCAAGCTACACACCGCAATATCGGCCAGACCCAACTGATCACCGACCAAATAACGTCCGCCATTTGCGACCAATACTGCTTCAATCTGATCGATCAATTGATCGATTTTTTGTTTGGACACTGCACAACGCTCAGGCTTAATGCCGTACAGTTGCTTGACGCCTTTTTTGATCACCGGCGTCAGGATCGGGCGAAATTTTGCCATCAAGCCAGTTTCGCCAAACATCACGTCCATGGTTTGCGGTTCATCAATCAGATACAGATACATCCAACGCCGCACATGAATGCCCAATTGATCGGCCAAGCGATCCAACTCAATCGCCTTGGAACGCAATTCTGGCTCACGCCGCAGCAATGGCCGCTCAGGATACTGCCCGTCCAGATACAGCGCGATTTCGGTCGAGTCCGCGATCCAGACCTTGCCGTCTTTGAGCATCGGTAGGGTGTCTTTGCTGGTTTTCCAACGGGTCACTGGCCGGTGTAAACCGGGGACGAGGTTTTTAGCAACATAGTCCAATTCTTTATGGTCAAGCAACCAACGGGCTTTTTCACAATAGTGTGATAATGGAAACTGATACAGCGTACGCATAGGATTTCCTGCGGGATTGTTCAAGACTGCGGGACAGCATAGCCGGTTTGGTGTAGGATGCACGGCAAATTTATTGTTTTTTGGAAATGCTCATGGGCTTTAATTGCGGGATTGTCGGTTTACCCAACGTCGGAAAATCCACCCTATTTAACGCACTCACCAAGGCGGCCATCGCTGCCGAAAACTTTCCGTTTTGTACCATCGAACCGAACACCGGCATTGTGCCTGTGCCTGATCCACGTCTAACTGCACTGGCCGCCATCGTCAAACCCGAAAAAGTCATTCCAACCAGTATGGAATTCGTGGATATCGCAGGTCTGGTCGCGGGTGCGAGTAAAGGCGAAGGCTTGGGCAACCAGTTCCTTGCCAACATCCGCCAGACCGATGCTATCGCGCATGTGGTGCGCTGCTTTGAAGACGAAAACGTCATTCACGTAAATGGCAAAATCGACCCACTCGACGATATTTCGACCATCAACACTGAGCTGGCGTTGGCCGATCTGGATGCGGTTGGCCGCGCTTTATTGCGTCTGACCAAGCTCGCTAAAGGTGGCGACAAAGAAGCCCAAGCGATGAAAGCGGTGTTTGAAAAAATCGAACCGTTATTGAACGATGGTCGTCCAGCCCGCGCCGCCAACCTTGACGACGACGAGAAAAAACTGATCAAAAGCTATGGTTTGATCACCCTAAAACCGACCATGTATATCGCCAACGTGGCTGAAGATGGCTTCGATAACAATCCGCATTTGGATGCGGTGTTGGCTTTGGCCGCGTCTGAAAACGCGATTGTCGTGCCGGTTTGCAACCAGATTGAAGCTGAAATTGCGCTGCTCGAAGAAGACGAAAAGGCCGAGTTTTTGGAAGCCATCGGCATGGAAGAAGCAGGCTTAAATCGGGTGATTCGTGCCGGTTATTCGCTGCTGGATTTGCAGACGTATTTCACTGCTGGTGTGAAAGAAGTGCGTGCATGGACGGTGCAGGTGGGTGCAAGCGCACCACAAGCGGCAGGCGTGATTCACACTGATTTTGAAAAGGGTTTTATCCGTGCGGAAGTGGTCGGCTATGATGCTTTTATTGAATATAAGGGCGAAAACGGTGCAAAAGAAGCCGGTAAATGGCGGCTTGAGGGTAAGGCCTACATCGTGCAAGACGGCGATGTGATGCACTTTAGGTTTAATGTTTAATTAAAAATGGCTTTACCAATCCAGTCGCAAATATGTGGCTGGGTTGTTTTTTTAAATAAATCAAAAGGAGCGTTGATATGTGGATTGATGACATCACTCTTAAACAACCACTTTTTTATAATAATTCATTTGCGTTGAGGCTCGAAATTGGCTCACCAAACGTCGGCATTTGGACGGATTCAACCCGAAAATGTTACAACGAAACATATTTCAGTGATGCACTCACTAGAGCTTTAACGATTTTCGAATCTGCTTTTTCTCCAGATGATGATATTTCAGTTGTTTATCAAATTTTTTCGGATGGTCGTAGAAAGATCAAAAAACGAAGCTTAATTTATCAACAAATTAAAAACACGCCGAACAAAACAATCGAACTCACAGACCATAGAGATTTGTATGCAGACGAATTGTTGTACAAAAAACAATGCTGGCGTAGGGCAACAATTTCTGGTTTAAAAACCGCAGACTTAAAGGTAGAAAATCTACTCTCAGCGATTCTGAATACAGATTTTGGCAACGATAGAAATCCCAGACTACGGGGCGAATGCTATTTTGTGAACCATAGTAAAAATCTGGTGTTGTTTCTGTACGATGATCGCGGCATGGACATTGTTGCCGCCGAAAAACCTACTTTAATGCCACTCTATAACGCACACCAGCAATGGATACTAGATTATGATCGGCATCGAATTGAACAAATTTTTGCTTAAACATAAGATTAGGACAGCATTCGGTGCGCCTGAGCAGATCAGCGAAATGCCGATATTGCATCAGCAGCAAATCCTGATGCTTGATGCTAAGGCCACCAAACAAGCTTACCAAGCGATTCATGACTGGCAGATGCTCAGTGGTGATATGTTGGGAAATATACCTTTTGCAGATGAGCGATTTCAGCATATTCAGAAACATCAAATCAGTGATGATGCGACCCTGAAAAAATGGCTCTATCAACGTCCGGTGGCATTTGCAGATCGTGTGTATGTGCTGCCTGTTTTTGGCAGTGCTGATGAGCCTGCCATCTATACGACTTGGAAAATGATTGTAAAATATGCACCTGTTGTTTTTTCAGGTGATAATACGGTTGTCGTCGATGTGCTTGGACGTTGGTGCTTGTACTACCATCATGATGATTTATTGACGTTTGCGCACTAGCCACAGAAGAAACAAGCTATTAGCCTTATGCCAGTTCCAACTACCGTACATGCCAGATTGATTTGATGTTACTACGAGGTTGCGACAAGTTCATGGTGATCAATACATGCTCTACTGCAACAACTGCTTGTAGTATCGCTGCAAATTTAAACAGACCACTGACTTCAAAAACAAACCACACAAACACCGCAATACTCATCACCACAGCGGCGATTTTTGCACCATAAGAATGATAACTGGGCAAGGTACGAAACTTGATCAGTGCCACCACCAATGGAACCACATACGCAGAAACCGTGAGCAGTACATACGGCCATTCAGCCCGAATCAAATCAGGCCACAGCCACCATGCACAGAGCGGCACGGCCAAATAAGTACACATATCACCCAAACTATCGAGGCGCGCACCAAGCGGCGTACAGAGATTAAATTTTCTTGCGATCCAACCATCTAACGCATCGGTCAGTAATGACACGACCAACAATCCCAAAAAAAACCCTGTTTGGCCTTGCCAAGCACACCACAATAAAACCGGCGTTAGCGCAATTCTGGCGAGGCTCAAAGCATTAGGAATGTAGCTCAGCATCATCACCCACCAATCAAAAACAACTCAGCTTGACAAGCTCAACGCAATCCCCGACCTGCATCAGATCGGGGCGCACGATCACCTACTCTGCTTGCAACAAATTACCCAGCGTCTCCGTCACACTACTCGACGACACATCCTTTTGCAGAGCCTGCAACACCGCCTTAACCTGCTCACGCAGCGGCGCTTTTAAGGTATACCAGCGCGACAACGCCTGTAAAATCCGCGATGCCAACACCGGATTCTTCGCATCCAAATGCTTGGTCAGATCCGCATAAAACTGCACACCCTCCACCGTCCACACTGCCAAAGGATTTTGGGCAAAATGTGACGTGACCGAACGCACTCGATTCGGCGTGGTGTAATCAAAGCGTGGATGCTGCAACAACGCCTGAATCTCAGCCACCGTCACCGTCGGCTTGCCCGATTGCACACTGAACCACAGATCAATCGCCAGCGCTTCATCACTAAAACGTTGCTCAAAATCCGCCAATAACTGTGCGGACAAATCAGCCGCGCCAGCCGCATCGTTCCATACCAACGCCCGCAGCGCACCCAAACGCTCAGTCATACAGACTGCCGCCTGATACTGCGCGGCTGCCCACTGTACTGCCTCCGGCAAACCCGCCCGAAATGCCATACTCAACACCACGTTACGCCACGCACGTCGTCCCATCGCCTCGCTACTGTCCACATACGGCACAATCGGCTGATCAGCGTAGGCAGTCGGCCAATACTCCGCCAGACGCTTAGCCAGCGCATTCAGCAGCGCTTCACGGCGCTGGTGCATCTCGCTCGGCTCGTAATCCTGATCAATCCGACTGGCCAGATAGTTTTCAGATGGCACATCCAGCAACCGCGCAGTCAGTAGCGCATCACGCTCGGCCAAACTCGGTACAGTCTGCGCCATCGCCTGTAAATATGGCTCAGCATCGTGGCCTTTCAGCAAGACCCGCTCCAGCAACTCTTGCGCCGCCTGCCACTGGTTAAAACCGTTGGTTTCGTACTGGACTAAAAACGCCAAATCCTGATCGCTATAGGCAAAATCCAGCAGCACAGGCGCAGAAAAATCCCGCAACAGCGACACCACCGGCTCAACCGCGATATTGTCAAATACAAACTGTTGCTCAGGCTGATCCAGCAGCAACATCTGCTCGGCCAGCACTTGACCGGTTGCGCGATCAAATAGCGCGGTACTGACCGGAATCGGTAGCGGCTTCGGATTGGGGTATTTGGCGTGTGGCTTGACCGACTGGCGTAAACTCAGCCGATAGGTCTGCGTCGCCGCATCGTATTCACCTTGTCCAGTCACGGTCGGCGTACCGGCTTGGGTGTACCACGGCAAAAAATGCCGCACATCGACACCCGAACCATCGCTTAGGCTATTAAGTAAATCCTCAACGGTGACCGCCTCGCCATCATGCCGCCGAAAATATTCATCGGTGCCTTGACGGAACTGCTGCTTGCCGAGCAAGGTCGCCATCATGCGGGCGATTTCTGCGCCTTTGTCATACACGGTTGCAGTATAAAAATTATTAATCTCAACAAACTGATCTGGTCGTGGCGGATGCGACATCGGGCCCGCATCTTCGGAAAATTGCGCCGATTTTAGGCTGGCGACATCATCAATGCGCTGTACCGCAGGCGATTGCAGCGTTTCTGAAAACGACTGATCGCGAAATACAGTAAAGCCTTCTTTTAAACACAACTGAAACCAATCACGGCAGGTGATTCGATTGCCTGTCCAGTTGTGAAAATACTCATGCGCAATGGTGGATTTGACATAAAAATTACTCGGATCAGTCGTGGTCTGTGGGTCGGATAACACACAAGCGGTGTTAAAAATATTCAGACCTTTGTTTTCCATCGCGCCCATATTGAACTGACTGACTGCCACGATCATATAGTTATCCAGATCGTAGGCACGGCCATACTCCTGCTCGTCCCAGTGCATCGAGTCCTTTAACGCCTGCATACCGACGTGGCATTTGTCCAGATCTTTGGCCTCGGTATACAGCTCTAAGCTGACCTCACGGCCTTCAATCGTGGTGTAACGGTCTTTTAATACCGCGAGATCACCGACCACGCAGGCAAACAGATAGCTCGGTTTTTTGGTTGGATCTTGCCAAATTGCATAATGCCGTCCGTCACTGGCATCACCGGCTTCGATCAGGTTGCCGTTGGCGAGCAAGGTTGGATATTTTTTGTCGGCTTCAATCCGCGTGGTAAACACGCTCAGCACGTCTGGCCGATCCGGAAAAAAGGTGATTTTACGGAAGCCTTCTGGCTCGTTTTGGGTGACAAACAACTCACCGGCCTGATACAGTCCTTCGAGTTGGGTGTTACTTTCGGGGTGAATGCGCACTTGGGTATCGACCACGCACTGATCTGGCGCACCGAAAATGGTTATGCTTTCGCGGTCGAGTCGATACTGATCGGGACGCAATTCCTGACCATTGACGCAGACTTCGAGTAGCTCTAAATCTCGCCCCAACAGTACCAATTCGCCCAAGCCTGCACCCGCTTGCCGCTTCATCACCAGACTGCTATTCACCAGCGTGCCATTGGCAAAAACTGAAATATTCAAGCTGACCGATTCGACCAGATAGACCGGCGGCTGATAATCTTTCAGGTAGACAATTGGGTGGGCGTGCTGCGCATCATCGGGTTGGGTCGCAATATTCATAGATCATCCTAAAATCAATATGGCAGGCAGCCAAGCGGTCATAAGGTCAAGCGGTAACGGAGCAAAATCATAAAAACCAAATTGCAGAAAGCCAGACAGGTCACTGCTGACCAGTTAGATGAATCTGAGTCACTTCAGCATGAGCCGCTTGGGAATCAGTGGGCGCGCTATCGGCCAAATCCAAGGCCTGTAACACAAACGGCAACACTTCGGCGGCAGGGTGAGTCACCGCGTCACGAATCAATTGCGACGGCGCATGGATGATCTTGCCAGTCAAGGCTTGGGCAAATCGCGCCAACACCTGCTCAGCAGGCTGACCTTGTGCCAGTTGTTGCAGTGCTTTATCTAACTCTTGTTGTTTGAGTTGTTCGGCACGTTGTCGATAGCGCGCAATATATGGCCCGACTTCACGCGTGCGCTGCTGTTGCATCACTTGCGCGGCAAGCTGACTGACCATCACCTCAGCCTCGACCGCAGCCTGACGACGTTGCGCCAGATTGCCTTCAATCACGCTTTGTAAGTCATCGACGCTGTACAGATACACGTCATCTAAGCGAGCGACATCCGGCTCAATATCGCGTGGCACAGCCAAATCGACCATCAGCATCGGCTGGTAGCGGCGTTTTTTAAGCGCGGCTTTCACCATTGGCAAATGAATTACCGAATGCAAACTGCCGGTACAACTTGACACAATATCAGCCCGATGCAACACCTCGGCCAGTTGCAAAAATGGGATAATTTCAACCTCGACACGATCCAGCAACTCGGCGGCCAACTGCTCGGCACGCTCAGCACTGCGATTGCAAATCAGCAACCTGCCCACACCTTGATCGACCAAATGGCGCGCCACCAAGGCATTCATTTCACCTGCGGCGACCAATAATGCTGTGGTATCGGGCAGATGACTAAACACCTGCTTGGCCAGTTGTACCACCGCAAAACCCATCGACACCGCTTGCGTGCCGACGGCGGTTTCAGTACGGACTTTTTTGGCGGCATTAAACGCCTGCTCAAAAAT
Source organism: Moraxellaceae bacterium (assembly GCA_049301135.1). Classification (GTDB taxonomy): domain Bacteria; phylum Pseudomonadota; class Gammaproteobacteria; order Pseudomonadales; family Moraxellaceae; genus JAYXXU01. The sequence goes on from JBAQKP010000213.1 coordinate 18,508, forward strand.
TCGACTGAGCGCAGGCGTCACTGCCCCTGCATCTCGCGCATGTTGCAAGGCGTTTTTCACTTGCCCCAGAATCTGCGGCTCACCCAACATCATCGAATCCAGCCCACTGGCAACCCGCATCAGATGAATTAAGGCGGCTTCTTGTTCGTGTTGATAGAGGTGCGTGTGCAGTTCTGTGACCGATAAATGACCAAACGCCGACAACCATTCCACCATTTTTTCTGGATGATCGGTTAACGCATAGATTTCGGTACGATTACAGGTGGATAAAATCACCATGTCCTGCGATTGTGCTTGTAGACATGCGTGTTGCAGCGCCAGTGCTAACCGCTCTGGTGTAAAGGCCACGCGCTCGCGTAGCGCGACAGGAGCTGTCGTATGGCTGATGCCCAGCGCAAAGAAACCCATCGTGCGTCTATTGCCACCGACAAATTATGATATTGTGCGCGATACGCCTCACAAACACAAACCCCAACACAAGGGCAGGAGGACTTTTGCGCAACTGGTACGCTCGGCTGGTCGCAACGTCAAGACTACGAATCTGTGCAATTTTGCTGGTTGGTCTGATCAGTGGACAAGCCACAGGGCAGCCGTATTTTCTCAATTTATTGACTGCTGAACTCGCGCTTTCACGTGGGCAAGGCCAGTATGCAACACAGTTGTACCGTCAAGCCGCTTTGCAAAGCAATGCCTTTAACGTACTGGATCGGGCGCTGTTTATCGCCCTAGAACAACAACAGTTTGAGATAGCCCTAGAAATTGCCAAACACTGGGTTGAAGTACATCCTGAGCATGTGCCCGCGCTGTTCTATCTGGCGCATTTATCGCTACGCTTACATGACTATCCACTGGCTGCCAAAACGCTAGATCGCATCCTCAGCTATGACCCAGATGCCGCTCTAGATCGTATTTTAGAAGGAATTTATCCCGATAGTGCTCAAGACCGTAATGCACTTTTGGCGGCCTTACAACAACTGGACAGTCGTAATAATCCGTCACTATTGGTCATGAGTGCGGGTCTGCTGTCTGATAATAATCAACTGAATGAAGCCTTGGCCAAGGTCAATATCGCCCTACATAAACGCCCACAAGTCACTGCATTTATTACCTTAAAAGCCAATATCCTGATCAAACAACAGCAATATCAGGCTGCGCAGAATTTTTTGCAGCAACAAGTGCGCCGCCAACCGCAAAATAAAAGTCTGGGGATTTTTTATGTGCGCTATCTGCTCGGCCAGCGCCTCCAGCGGGATGCTTTGGCACAACTGGACAAAATGACCCAGCAGTGGCCGCACGATGGCGAAATTGTCTTGCTGGCCGCCTTGGTCAGTATCGACCAACAACGGCCACTCGATGCCGAAAAATACCTGCTCCAACTGCTGACCCAAGAAGCCTATATTGATCAAGCCTACTACTATCTGGGCATCAATGCTGAACGACTGAATCGTCCCGAAGTGGCGGAGGTTTACTTTAAAAAAGTCCAGCAAGACGATCTGTATCAACAAGCCCAACAAAAACTCGCCTTGCTGCGCGTCGCCTATGGTCGCCTGCAAGACGCTTTGGCTGCACTGACCCAAGAACGGGTTGATCATCCCGAACAAGCCAGTTTTTTATACTTACTGCAAGTGCAACTGCTCAACCAAAATCAGCAACGTGAGCTTGCGCGCCAACTGTTGGACGAAGCGATTGATAGCCTGCCCAATCAAGCCGAACTGCTCTACAGTCGGGTGCTACTGCTTGCACCGGAAGAACTGGCACAAGCCGAACGCGACCTGACTCAACTGCTCAGTCTTGAACCAGACAACCCGACCTATTTAAACGCCTACGCCTACGCACTGGCCAACCAAAATCGCAACCTCGAAAAAGCCCAACGCTTGGCCAGTCGTGCCGATCAACTTGCACCGAATCAATCGGCCATTTTAGACACACTCGGTCTAATTGCCTTGCAACAAAATCGGATGGCTGATGCAATTGCACTGCTAACACGCGCCTACCAAATCGACTTTAAACTGAACATTGGCCTACGGTTGGCACAAGCCTTACAACGCAGCCAGCTTGAACCTGAATACCAACAACTGCTGCAAGAGTTACGACAACGCTACCCAAATGAACCGAGACTCACCGCCAATCCTTTATTGCCAAGCCAGAGCGCGTTACCATTGTGGCCAGCTCACATGGCTCACCCACAGTCGATGGCCAACAACATACATTAACCCATTTGTCACGAGTACCTGTGTCATGCCTTCTCCGATTGTTCCGACTTCCCCCCAGATTGAATACCTGTCACAGCGCACCATAACCCACGCGGCGCTCTGCATCGGCGTGCTACTGAGCAGCTTGACCGGCTGTCAACAGTGGGTCAAACCCGCCGCACCCCACTTGCCAACATCAACAGGCATCAGCACGCCAATCGCGATCCCGACGCAGTTTCAACTGACCGGCAAAATCGGCGTACGCACCCCACAGCAATCTGGCAGTGCGTTTTATGCATGGGCACAAGAAGATCAACGCTTTGCGATTGAACTGAGTGGCGCACTCGGCATCGGACAGACACGGATTGAAGGCGGCAATGGTAAATTTAGCCTAGAAAACAGCAATACTGGCCAACTTGAAGCCGATAGTCCCGAAGCTTTATTGCAACAAGCCACCGGCTGGCAAGCACCGATCTCGCAGTTACCGCGCTGGGTCATGGGACGGGCGCTGAGTGCCGACAGCCCAGCGACGTATGACAGCCAAACACGCTTGGCCACGCTGACTGAACAAGGCTGGCAAGTACGCTTTGATTATCTCGATGCTGCACAGCCGCAGCGCCCGTCACGCCTGATCATGACTCAGCCGCTATTTGATCAGACCGGACAAGCCGCTGGTGAAAATCGCGTCACCTTGACCATCCAAACCCGCCAAGAACGCTAATCCCAAACCAGAACAGACCTGCTATGACCATGACCGCCAATGCCCCAGCCCTACTACGCCTGCCCGCACCAGCCAAGCTGAACTTGTTTTTGCACATTACCGGTCGTCGTGCAGACGGCTACCACAATCTTCAGACTGTGTTTCAGCTGATTGATCGTTGTGATTGGCTGACCTTTCAATGGCATGAAAATGCCGAGATTCTATTTAACAGTTCATTTCATTTAGATCCGGCGACCAATCTAATTTTGCGGGCGGCACATCTGTTACAGCGGCACAGTGGCACGACACAAGGCTGTACGATCAGCTTAGATAAGCATCTGCCGGTCGGTGGCGGCGTGGGTGGTGGTTCATCCGATGCAGCCACCACCCTGCTCGGCCTCAATCATTTATGGCAGCTTGGCTACTCACTGGCTGAACTGGCGCAGCTTGGCCTGCAACTCGGTGCGGATGTGCCGTTGTTTATCTGGGGTCGCACTGCATGGGCGGAAGGTGTCGGTGAGACGATCACGCCGGTTGATTTGCCGCCATCTGACTATATCGTACTGAAACCTGATTGTTTTATCAGCACTGGTGATCTTTTTTCACAGCAACTGTTGACAAGGGACACGCCAGTCACTACATTTGCCGCCTACCAAAGCCAGCCTGCATTGTTTGGCAATAACTTTGAGCCAGTGGCTCGTCAGTTATACCCAGCAGTGGCCGAAGCGCTCGATTACCTATCAGCGTTTGGGCAAGCCAGACTGACCGGAACAGGTGCTTGTGTATTTATTGCAATGACTCCCGCGATGAATCCACAACAGATCCTCGACAATGCACCCTGTACAGGGTTTGTTTGTCGCGGCCTTGACCAGTCACCTGTGCATCAGCAACTCGGTTTATTGGTAGCGTGTTAGGGGTATCGCCAAGTTGGTAAGGCACCGGATTTTGATTCCGGCATTCGTTGGTTCGAGTCCAGCTACCCCTGCCATATTCAGATCAAATTCCTGTCGTAAAAATGGTAGGTATGATTTAAAAACCAATTAAAACGATTGGTTTTCCTTGACAGCCAAGCTGTAAATCATTATGATCTTCGCCACTTTAGGGGTATCGCCAAGTTGGTAAGGCACCGGATTTTGATTCCGGCATTCGTTGGTTCGAGTCCAGCTACCCCTGCCATATTCTGTTCGTCATCTCTCCTCATTTCTGATTCCATTAGGGTGTGTCATGCCCAATCTTGTCGTTTTCAGCGGTAACGCGCACCCCCAACTTGCTCATCGTGTGGTCAGCCACTTGCACATCCCATTGGGTGCTGCTTCGGTGAATCGTTTTTCTGACGGCGAAATTTCGGTTGAAATCAACGAAAACGTGCGCGGCAAGGACGTATTTATTTTGCAATCCACCTGTGCACCCACCAACGATAACCTGATGGAAATCTTGGTGATGGCCGATGCACTGCGTCGTTCAAGCGCGGGTCGGATTACTGCGGTAATTCCTTATTTTGGTTATGCACGGCAAGATCGTCGGCCACGTTCGGCACGGGTGGCGATTACCGCCAAAGTGATCGCAGATATGCTGACTACAGTCGGCATCGACCGTGTGCTGACCGTTGATCTACATGCCGACCAGATTCAGGGTTTCTTTGATATTCCGGTCGACAACATCTACGGCTCGCCGATCCTACTGGCTGACCTGAAGCAGCAAAGCTACGAAAACCTCGTGATTGTATCGCCTGACGTCGGGGGTGTGGTGCGTGCGCGTGCCGTTGCCAAGCAACTCGGTGATACTGATCTGGCGATTATTGACAAACGTCGGCCAAAAGCCAACGAATCGCAAGTCATGCACATTATCGGTGATGTGGCCGGTCGTGATTGCGTGATCGTCGATGACATGGTGGATACGGCTGGCACGCTGTGTAAAGCGGCGGCGGCCTTGAAAGAACATGGCGCGCGCCGTGTTGCTGCCTACTGTACCCATCCAGTGTTGTCTGGCGCAGCAATTGAGAATATCAAAAACTCTGTGTTAGATGAATTGGTCGTGACAGACACCATCCCGCTGTCAGAAGCGGCATTGGCTCTGGGCAAAATTCGTCAAGTCAGTCTGTCTGGTATGTTGGCCGAGACGGTTCGACGGATTAACAATGAAGAATCCATCAGCGCGATGTTTGACCTGATGTGATGTGACAACGGGATCGGTTCGCCGATCTACTCAAGCCAGACTGGTCGCAAGTCTGGCATTTTTTTAGTCCGATGAGGTTTCATCATGAGCAACAATTTTAGCCTGACTGCACAAGTTCGTGATCTGCAAGGGAAGGGTGCGAGCCGCCGCCTGCGTCATGAAAAACTAGTGCCTGCCGTGATTTACGGTGGCCACGCTGAGCCACAATCGATCTCTGTTCAATTTAAAGATCTGGTCAAATGCTTAGAGAACGAAGCGTTTTACTCACACATCCTGACCTTGGATGTTGCAGGTCAAACTGAAAGCGTCGTACTGAAAGCCCTACAGCGTCACCCTGCTAAAGGCTTCCCAATGCACGCCGACTTTTATCGCGTGGTTGCTGGCGAAGAAATCACCATGCGTGTGCCATTGCACTTCTTGAATGCAGAAACGTCAGTCGGCGTGAAGCAACAAGGCGGCCAATTCTCGATCATCGCTACCGATGTTGAAGTGCGCACCTTGCCAGCCAACCTGCCAGAATCCATCGACGTCGATGTTGCTGGTCTGGAACTGGGTCAAACCCTGCACCTGTCAGACATCAAACTGCCAAAAGGCGTTACCCTGACCGAATTGGCACTGGGTGAAGATCACGACTTGGCAATTGCCAACGTGCATCACATCGAAGTTGCTGAAGAAGAGTAAGGTTCCGCTTGGTGAGCATCTCACTGATCGTCGGTCTGGGCAATCCGGGAACGGAATATGCCCAGACCCGTCATAACGCTGGGTTTTGGTACGTTGAACGACTTGCCCAGCGTTATGGCATCAGCTTAAAGTCAGAAAGCCGTTTTCACGGTCTGACCGGTCGTGGCCAAATCGAAGGCCATGATGTTCGTTTGTTGCTACCAAGCACGTTTATGAATCGTTCCGGCCAAGCGGTCGTGCCGATGGCGAAGTTTTTTCAAGTCTCCCCTGCACAACTGCTGATCGCCCATGATGAACTCGATCTGGCTTCTGGCGTGATTAGACTCAAATCTGGCGGCGGACATGGCGGACATAATGGCTTACGCGATATCGTGCCGCATCTGGGCAACGAATTTCATCGGCTACGCATCGGGATCGGTCACCCTGGCCATCGCGATAAAGTCACCGGTCATGTACTGGGCAAAGCACCGAATGCCGAACAAGCACTACTCGATCAAGCCCTTGACGAAGCCCTACGCCTTACCGATCTGATCGTTGCAGGCAACATCTCCCAAGCCATGAACCAACTGAATCGATTTGTGGCCAGTTAAATCATGTTTTGACCTGAACAGACATTGCAGCATCTGCCAATTCACGGCAGAATATTGCCCGCTCATACTCAATTGCGCCAATGTGGCCTGTTTTTGATATGCTATAGCGTGCAGTTGACTGTCTCAGTTGATTGTTACTCGTTTTCGTGTCACTGGCTCTACTCCCTTGGAGGCTACCGCCATGCAAACCACCATGCTTAAATGCAAAATTCACCGCGCCCGTGTGACCCACGCCGAACTTCATTATGAAGGCTCTTGCGCGATTGATGGTCAGCTTCTGGATCTGGCGGGCATTTTGGAATACGAGCAAATCCAAATCTATAACGTCTCGAATGGCGAACGTTTTACCACCTACGCGATTCGTGGTGAAGAAGGCTCTAAAATCATTTCTGTCAACGGCGCAGCGGCCTTTAAAGCCAATGTCGATGACATTGTGATCATTGCGGTATATGCCGGTTATGACAGCCACGAACTGCTAAACTTTAAACCAAAGCTGGTTTACTGTAACTCAGACAACACGGTCTCACACACCAGCAACGTGATTCCAGTGCAGGTCGCCTGATCCTCAGATCGCTCAAAAAAAACCGCCAAACTGGTCAAGCTTGGCGGTTTTTTTATGGCTTGGGATCGATTGCTCGAACTCAGCCTACCCCACTAAACTTTGCGGCACGCAACCACGCAAACTCAAAACTCGCCACTGCCAACTCATACAGGCGTTGTTCGGCTTGTTGCCAGACTCGGTCAACTTGACCGGCAGACAACGCCAAGCCAGACTCAGCGCAGCGCTCAGGATGACGCTGACAAATACGCAATGCTTCGTAGACCTGCCGACCTTGCGATGCTTGTTCAGTCAGCCGAATTTGCCGGCTGGCCAAAAAAGCAGATAACTGTGCAGGGTCTTTGGGCGCAACCAACGGCAGCATGATTTGATCAAGCTGTTGGTCTAAGCGCAACCAAATAAAATCGCGCTGCTCCGCCGTGTAGCGATTCCAGTCGATCACCTCGTGACTAAAGCGCCGACAACCGCGGCAGACGCTATCACCAAACACCGTGGAGCAACGACCCAAACAGGGCGTTAATGCCGTCATAGAAATTTGCATACATTCACCGCAAAAAATGACTGACGAACAGCACCCGTGCTGACTCGCAAACCGTTAAACTATAGCCCGTTTCATATTTGGAGTATGACCGCCCATGAGCCAACCTGCCGACCACACAACCCCTGCACAAGCCATTGTAAGCCCAGCCTCCGCGTGGACCGTTGCTGCATTGTACCAGTTTAAAGTGGTACAACAGCCGCAATTACTGCGCGAACAGCTTCAGCAACTGACCGAACAACTGCTGACCTGTGGCACGTTGATCGTTGCGGGTGAAGGCATCAATGGCACGATTGCCGGTAGTCGCGCAGCAATAGATCAGATTCATCAATTTTTAGTGGCCGCCGGTTTTGACCGGATGGAATATAAAGAATCGACCAGTACAGAACGCCCTTTTCGGCGCATGAAAGTCAAGCTCAAAAGCGAGATCGTCACCCTCGGTGTGCCGGTCGAACCGCGCGAACTGGTTGGACATTATCTTGAACCAGCCGAATGGAACGACTTGATTCAGCAAGACGATGTCTTGGTGATCGACACGCGTAACCGCTACGAGTATAAGGCGGGGACGTTTAAAAACGCCATCGACCCCGAAACTGACAGCTTTCGTGAGTTTCCCGAATACGTCAAAACCCAACTGGCCGACGCTAAACATAAAAAAATCGCCATGTTCTGTACTGGCGGTATTCGTTGTGAAAAATCCACCAGCCTGTTACTGCAAGAGGGCTTCGAGGAGGTCTATCATCTCAAAGGTGGGATTTTAAACTACCTCGAACAAACCCCAACCGAACAAAGTCTGTGGCAAGGCGAATGCTTTGTGTTCGATGGTCGAGTCGGTGTGCAACACGGCGTTGAAGAAGGCCACAGCAACATGTGTTTTGGCTGTGGCTGGCCACTGACTCCCGAAGAAATGAGCGCAAACAGTTTTGAACGCGGCGTGAGCTGTCCGTATTGTTTTGAGCAGACCACTGACGAGCAAAAAGCCCGCTATCGGATGCGCCAACAACAGTTTGACCGACAAGTGCCGCCCACTGAGCTGGATCGTAAACTACAGCAGGTTAAATAAGCCAGCGCTTACCTCGGCAGCCTTCCCACCACGCAACAGCACATAGCCTTAAGGAGTCGCATGCAACAACTGGGCGAATGGATTTTACAGGTGATGTCTGAGTTGGGTTACGTCGGCATCGTGTTGCTGATGTTTCTTGAAAACGTGTTTCCGCCGATTCCGTCCGAGCTGATCATGCCTGCGGCTGGATTCGCGGCGGCGCGCGGTGAACTGTCACTGATCGGGATCATTGCAGCAGGCAGCTTGGGCAGCGTACTCGGTGCGGTTGTGCTGTACGCGCTAGGGCGAATGCTGCATGAACAACGGCTGATTGCGCTGACCGACCGTTATGGCAAGTGGTTGTTAGTGTCATCGGACGATATTCGTAAGGCGGATGATTGGTTTGATCGACATGGCAATAAAATCGTGTTTTTTGGGCGGCTGATTCCGGCGATTCGTTCGCTATTGTCGATTCCGGCGGGCATGAGTGGCATGCCGTTTGGGCAGTTTTTATTGTATACCAGTTTAGGCACGACACTGTGGAGTGGGCTGCTGGCGTTGGCCGGTTACCAACTGGGCAATAACTACGAGGCTATCGAAGTCTGGATTGCGCCGATCAGCAAAGTGGTTTTGGGGATTTGCCTGTTGCTGTTACTGCGATTTATTGTTAAACGCTTAAAACAACGTCGGAAACAGCCAGCAAAATAGCATCACCCGCAAAAAATCGACCCACAGGTGTTATCGACTTCGACAGGCTCAAGCCACAATACTCGCTGTTTGAGCCTGTCGACAACTAATCCTTAGAAAACCTGAGCCTTAAAAAATCCATTCCCGACACAGGCTGGTTTATTTGGACAAACGGGTCGCGATCATGCTTCTGGAGCGTGATGTAACAAGTACAGCTTGGTGAGATTTTCAGGGATTTCACCAGCCATCTCTTCTAACAAATCGCCATTGCGCCGCACACTCTGCAACTGCGCATCATCTTCGTCAATCCCACTAAACACCATCATCGGCAGCGTCAACATGCCCACTGCCTCTTCATCGACGTCGTACCAATCCTGCTCTTCATTTAAAAACAGCGCATCAATAAAACCAATCGACCAATCGCCAAGGCTGGATTCCACCTCGACTTCTTCAATATCAAACGGCAACTCAATCGTGTCTTCGTTGGATAACGTCTGTAAAATTTCCTGCTGCCACAGATGGATCTGCTCGATGATTTCAGCCGGCACTTTGCTGTGATTGCCATCAAACAAGTGTGATAGCCAATCGCGTAACGCAGGCCCTACCACCGTCGCGCACAGGAAACCGTGCGTGGCTGCAAAATCTAAACCAAATTCGTTTTGCTCACCGTCAAGATAGTCAAATAAGACATCAAGGTTTAGCGCAGCCATGGAGAGTTTCCTTCAATCAATAATGGGCGGTACTGTAACAAATTCTACCCGACACACTCTACCTGATTAGACATGACAGTTCATGCAGATGATTCGACAAAATCATGCTGCACACAGCCTTACCCGCTCACTCATCATCGTCTACATGGTCAAAATCAAAATCGTACTCTTTCAGACGACGCTGCAAACGCTTTTCCTCTAACAAATCATCGATCAAACGACGCTTGGTCAGCGAATTTTTATTCAGCGCTGCTGCTTTACTGCTGTCTTCTGTGTCAAACGATGCATCATCGTCGCTAAAGCTGTCTTCAAGCTCAAAATCTTGGCCACCTGCACTCGCCACGCGCGTTCTCCTGTTTGCGACGGTCTTGCGGCTGTTTAATGCAGATCAGCAAAAATGTCAAGCCCTTTAATAAAAAATGGGCAACAACTGCGTGTCACCCACTTTAAAATGCTTCATGACTGCGGATTCATTCAGCTTGCAGCGAATGCGACACCGATTACAGCGTGGTCAGCGTGCCCGCCAAATGTGGCTTGCTGGATTTGGCATCTGATAAGCTAAATACCGTCTGTTGTTGCTGCTTTTGTGCCAAAAACTCAACTTTGGCAGGTAAAAATACCGGCAGCTTAAACTGTACATCGACACGATAGGCCGCTGGCAGATCACCGAGTTCAGCCAAACAGCGCGCTTTTGACCACAAACCATGTGCAATCGCTTTGGGAAAGCCAAACGCTTTGGCGGTGATCGCATGCACGTGGATCAGGTTAAAGTCACCAGATGCCATGCCATAGCGACGGCCAGTATTTTCGGGTACTGACCAGACGGCTTGCTGATCACCAGCTTGTGCGATGGTTTTTTCGGTACGTTCAGCCGCAGGGGCGGTGCTACCAGCGGCCATTTTTTGCCGCATCAGATAGGTGGTACTGCCCTGCCAGACCAACTCAGCGCCCACCTTGGCAGTCATGATAAAGTCAAACTGCACGCCTTTATCATGTGGCTGCAATTCGCCAAACTGACAGGTCAGGCGCAGGGTTTCACTGCTGCTGATCGGGCGATGCTGGGTTACGCTGTTGCGGATATGCACCAGACCGACGATGGGAAACGGAAACGCTTCATCGGTCATCATGCTCAATTGCAATGCTTGGCCGAGTACCACCAAATAGGTCGCAGGGACATTGGCATCGACTTTAAAACCGCAAACGCCTTGGTAGCGTGCCAAATGTGCTGGATCAATCTTCAGTTGATCGACGATATATTCGGCAGCAGGCAGCACGGCAGCGCCTTTGCTCGGCTTTTTTAGCAAGGAAGCGATGACTTTGCCGTAAGCAACATAAGGTTTCGGCAGTTGGTCAAAATGACGAATGTTCATAATATCACTCACAAAAAGTTAGAATACAGTTCACTGCGCAGACTGAATACAAAACGGGGAGCGCTGCCCCCCGTTCATGCGCTGAATGGCCGTGTTACGCGCCGATTAAGCTTTGACCACAGACGCGCACGATATTGCCGTTCAGACCGTTCGAGGCTGGGCTGGCAAACCATGCAATTGCTTCGGCGACATCGACCGGCTGGCCGCCTTGCTGCATCGAGTTCATGCGACGACCGGCTTCACGAATCGCCAAAGGAATCGCGGCAGTCATTTGGGTTTCGATAAAACCTGGGGCGACGGCGTTGATGGTCACGCCTTTTTTCAAGGTCGGAGCAACCGATTGCACCATGCCGATCACGCCAGCTTTGGAGGTAGCGTAGTTGGTTTGACCCATGTTACCGGCGATGCCGCTGATCGACGAGACACAGACGATCCGAGCATTGCTGTTCAGGGAATCATTGGCCAATAGATAGTCGTTGATGCGCTCTTCGGCGGACAGGTTGATGTTCATCACCAAGCCCCATTGCGCGTCTTTCATGTTGGCAAGGGTCTTGTCACGGGTCACACCGGCGTTATGCACGATGGCGTCTAGACCACCTTTGGCTGCGGCAAATTCAGCGATTTTTTCACCGGCTTCAAGCGCGGTAATGTCCAGTGGCAGCACGCTACCGCCGATTTCACCGGCTACGCGCTGTAGATCGGCTTCTTGGGCAGGAATGTCCAAGCAGATCACATGTGCGCCATCACGCGCCAGTACCCGCGCAATCGCTTCCCCGATACCACGACTCGCGCCAGTGACTAGAGCAGTTTTGCCGTTCAGTGGCTTTGCCCAGTCGATTTTGGCAGAACCGGCTTTTTTGCTGACGCGGACGACTTGCGCAGAGACATAAGCAGATTTCGGCGAGATGAAGAAACGTAGGCTCGATTCGAGGTTGTTTTCTGCACCTTCAGCGACATAAATCAGTTGTGCAGTCATGCCTTTTTTGAATTCTTTGGCAACAGCACGCACGAAGCCTTCTAGGGCGCGTTGTGCAGTGGCTTGCTTGGTCGATTTGCAGTTTTCTGGGGTACGACCCAAGATCACCACTCGACCAGACGCTGACAATTGACGCGCAATCGGATTAAAGAAGTTGTACAACTCAACCAACTGCTCTGAATTTTCGATGCCGGACGCATCAAATACAAAGGCTTTAAAGCGTGACTCTTTGTCACCGCTATTGAAGGCGCGTAGGTTTAAACCGGCTTGGGCAGCGGTTTGTTGCAACTCAGCGTTGTTACCCGCATAAGTATCCGCATGGATCGCAGCCAAGACGTCACTGATCGCTGCTGACAGCGTGCTGTTGGGTGCTGCACCCAACAATACCGCACCGTTGACTACCGGCTTGCTGGCGTCGTAACGCTCCAACTCAATCGGCATCGGCAACCCAAGGTTTTTCACCAGTAGTTGACCAAGGGCTGAATTGGCAAAGGCCTGATAACGGTCGCTCATAGCATCATCTCGCTGAAAGGAAATTCGGAAAATCGAAGGGTAACCCACCTGTCACTGTCACCATGCACAGCCTGTTAAACCCTCGGGGTTGGACAAGCATCGACAGCACAGCGGGTGCAACCACTGACTTGGCATGTCAATCCAAATAGAGCGCACTTGAGAGGTTCAAATGCGGCACTGGTCTGGAAACCTGCGGCAATCTTAGCAGAAGCCTAAACCAAGTGGACTTGTCAAGTTGCCTAAACTGTAGGGCAGTCCAGCCAATACATGTGTTGGACTTTGTGGTAAGGTTGCGACCTTGAAAACTTTTTGAGCCTGAAGAGTTGTCTATGAGCCAGACCTCAAACGATCAACCCGATCTGTCGGTAACAGCCGACGACGACAGCACACCTGCCCCGACCTCACGTCGTCGCAAGAGTGGCACGACTGCCGCAAAACCGGTGCGGAGCAGCCGAAAATCTGCGTCAGACTCTGTCACACCCGATAGCAGCAGCACTGCCGCTCCCCCGCGTACTCGCCGTACTGCCAGCAAAAGCACAGCAGCGATCAGCAGCACGCCGACTTCAGCCCCAGCAAAAAAACAGGACGCTACCATGAGTAACCAACCTAGCATTCGTCGGGTCGCCATTTTGGGCGGCAATCGCATTCCATTTGCACGTTCAAATGGCGCGTACTTTACGGCATCCAACAGTGACATGCTGACCGCCGCCTTAAATGGCTTGGTTGAGCGTTTTAATCTACAAGGCAAACGTGTAGATGAAGTGGTTGCCGGTGCAGTGCTCAAGCACAGCCGCGATTTCAACATGACACGCGAGTGCGTATTATCGACCAAGCTTGCGCCAGAAACCGCAGCAATGGACATCCAACAAGCCTGTGGTACTGGCTTGCAAGCTGCGTTTATCGTCGCCAACAAAATCGCACTTGGCCAAATCGAAGTCGGCATTGCTGGCGGGGTCGATACCACCTCTGACGCGCCGATTGCGTTTGGTAACAGCCTACGCCGCACCTTGCTGACCCTGAATATCGCCAAAACTGGTAAAGATCGCCTCAAAGCCCTGAGCAAAATCAACGTCAAAGATCTGATGGATGCTCCAAGCAACGGCGAGCCACGCACCGGTCTGTCGATGGGTGATCACCAAGCCATCACTGCACTGGAGTGGGGCATCACCCGCGAAGCACAGGACGAACTGGCCGCAAAAAGCCATCAGAACATGGCTCGTGCCTACGAAGAAGGTTTCTTTGATGATCTGATCAGTCCATTTATGGGCGTCACCCGTGACACCAACTTGCGTGCTGACAGCTCAGTTGAAAAACTAGCCAAGCTAAAACCAGTGTTTGGTAAAGGCGAAAACGCCACCATGACTGCGGGTAACTCGACGCCGCTGACCGATGGTGCATCCTGTGTGCTGCTAGCCTCAGAAGAGTGGGCAAAAGCCAATGGCCATGAAGTGCTTGCCTACCTGACCTTTAGTGAAACTGCTGCGATTGACTTCTTAGGCAAAAAAGAAGGCTTGCTGATGGCACCTGCCTACGCTGTGCCACGGATGTTGGCGCGTGCGGGTCTGACTCTGCAAGACTTTGATTTCTACGAAATCCATGAAGCGTTTGCCTCACAAGTATTGTCCACCCTAAAAGCATGGGAAGATCCAGCGTTCTGTAAGGAGCGTCTAGGCTTAGATCAACCACTCGGTGCAATCGACCGTAGCAAACTGAACGTTAACGGCTCATCACTGGCGGCTGGACATCCATTTGCGGCCACTGGTGGTCGTATCGTCGCCAGCACCGCCAAGCTGTTGAACCAAAAAGGTTCAGGCCGCGCACTGATTTCGATCTGTGCGGCAGGTGGTCAAGGTGTCACCGCGATTATCGAAAAAGCTTAATCGCACGGTAACACGCTAAAAAAAGCCCTGACTCGTTACTGAGCAGGGCTTTTTTATTGCTTCTTTTTTTGGGCTGGTTTGGTTGCGACGCTGGCGGCGATTGTGCTTTAATCCGCGCCAAGCCGATCTTAGATCTCGCCGACCAATGCGCTCGTAGCTTAACTGGATAGAGCAGTTGCCTCCTAAGTGACCGGCGTGGGTTCGAGTCCCGCCGAGCGCACCATTTCAAAGTTTCAACCTGTTTCAAATAGTACCAAAACCAAGACGGCATATAGATTTTTAGCCGATTAGCTGTTTCAATGCGTTTCAACCTGTTTCAAGTAGTACCGTATTTTTTGCGGTACGAATGACGGCAGATCGCACATACCGCAAAGTTGATACCGCAATGCCTAAATTAGTCGTACCGCTGAACGATGCGCAGATTAAAAAAGCCAAGCCAGCCGATAAACCCACAAAGATGTTTGATGGCGGCGGATTGTATTTGCTGATCGATAAAAATGGCGGCAAGTTTTGGCGCTTTGACTACACGCGGCCAGTCGTCAAAAAACGCAATACAATCGCGCTGGGCGAATATCCAGAGGTCACTCTGGCCGATGCACGACGCAAACGCGACGAACTACGCAAACAGATCAACCAAGGCACCGACCCAAGCGAAGAAAAAAAGCGGATTGCATCTGAGAAAATACTTGAGCACAACGCCACGTTTAAGGCTGTGGCCGAGGATTGGCTCAAGCGGCAGAACTACGCACCGGCATCGATCAGCAAAGCCACTCGCCTACTCA
>JBAQKP010000214.1:0-1975 GCA_049301135.1 Moraxellaceae bacterium
CGGTCAATGGCCAGCCCGAACCGTGCAGCACCAGACCTTCTTCATGCTTGGCAGGGTCGATTTCCCACAGTTCTTTGATGCCGATCCCATAATGTTGTGGGTCAGCGTCTTTGTTCAGGTCAAAACGGCTCATCAGGCGCTTGCCCAAATGACCGCGACAGCCTTCAGCAAATAGGGTGTATTTGGCGTGTAGTTCGTAGCCAGCGGTGAAGCTGTGTTTGTGGCTACCGTCTTTGGCGACACCCATATCGCCCGTGACGATACCTTTGACTGAGCCATCGTCATGGTACAAGATGTCATCGGCAGAAAAGCCAGGGAATACGGTGACTTCGAGTTCTTCCGCTTTGGTATTCAGCCAGCGCACCACGTTGCCGAGTGACACGACGTAGTTGCCTTCATTGTGCATCAGCTTCGGAATCAAAAAGTCTGGCATTTTGATGCCTTTGCTTTCCGAGGTCAGCATGTAGACGCGGTCTTCTTTGGCCGGTACATTCAGTGGCGCACCGAGTTCTTTCCAGTCAGGAAAAAGCTCGTCTAGGGCGCGTGGCTCGATCACGGCGCCAGACAGGATATGCGCACCGACTTCAGAGCCTTTTTCAACCAGACATACCGAAAAGTCAGGCATGTTGTTTTGGATGGCCAATTGACGTAGACGAATCGCCGCCGACAGACCCGATGGGCCGCCGCCAACGATGACGACATCAAATTCCATCGCTTCGCGTTCGATGTGTTCCATAAAGGACTCCTCATTTTTAAGGTGGCAACCCGCTGCTACAAAGCACAGACAAGGCGCGGCCAAGGCGTTGCATAATGCTGATACGCGCAAAACGTCGCGTAGTATAGAATCAATGCTGAATTTACGCCAATCGGCTGAACGCTTTAATTTATTTGTCCGACAGGATTGCTGCCATGTCACAACACTCGAACGAAACCCAACCAGCCATCGGATTACCTGATGGGCTGGGTCGCTTATTGGCACAGGCGGAAGGACAGCGTGCTAGAGCCTTGCCACCATTGGAAAAATGGAATCCCGTGTATTGTGGTGAGATGGACTTAAAAATTACCGCCAATGGCGAGTGGTTTCACGAAGGCAGTAAAATGACCCGCCAAAAGCTGGTCGATTTATTTTCAACCGTATTGTGGCGTGAGCAAACTGTGACGGCGGATGGTGAGCAAGATCGCTATTTTTTAAAGACGCCGGTCGAAAAAATCGGCATTCAGGTCGAAGATGTGCCGCTGTTGGTGACTCAGGTCGATCAAGTCGAGTCAGACGGGCAGGTCTGGATTCAATGTACAACCAAGACTGGCGATGTGGTGTTTGCCGATGCGGAGCATCCGATTTTTATGCGGCAGTTTTTTAATGGGCAGTGTTTAAATGGACAGAGTCAGGGCGAGTGGCGGCCGTACATTCGGGTACGGCGCAACCTTGAGGCATTGATCCATCGCAATGCGTTTTATCATCTGTTGGGTTGGGCAGTGTTAGATGAGTCAAACGACGTACCAGTCATGCACTTATGCAGCGGTGATCAGCGGTTTTCGCTTGGAGGATTGGCTTGAGTCAGTCCATGCTCAGCGGCCAAGACGCGGCACGGGTTGCTGCACCGATTGGGGTGTTTGATTCGGGGATGGGTGGCCTGTCGGTGGTGACGGAGCTGCATCGGCATTTGCCGCGTGAGTCGATTTTGTATTACGCCGATACCGCACATGTGCCGTATGGCAGTCGCAGTGACGACGACATCCTTGCACTGACGGCACAGGCGGTCGAATGGTTATTTCAAGCAGGCTGTAAAGCCGTGGTGGTGGCGTGTAATACGGCATCCGCATTTAGTCTGACCCGTCTGCGTCAACATTACGGCACGCGCTTGCCAATTATTGGTTTGGTTCCTGCCTTAAAACCTGCTGTGGCGGCAACCCAAACTGGGGTAGTTGCGGTGTTGGCGACCGCAGGAACGCTGCGTGGTGGGCTATTTAATGA
>JBAQKP010000215.1:0-2041 GCA_049301135.1 Moraxellaceae bacterium
AGAAAGTTCTTTTCGGGAATACCGCGCAACAACAGAATCAGCTCGCCGAGTACCAGTTCAGCCACCGAGCGGGTATTCGAGTACGGCGCGTTAAACACCGGAATACCGCGTGCCATTGCCGCGTCTAGGTTGACTTGGTTGGTGCCGATACAGAAGCAGCCAATCGCAATCAGCTTGTCAGCGGCGTCAAGCACACGCTCAGTGATTTGGGTGCGTGAGCGAATCCCGACAAAATGTGCATCTTTGATCTTTTCGATCAGCACATCTTCGTCAAGTGCGGTTTTTAGATATTCAATATTGGTATAACCCGCTGCATGCAGGACATCGAGGGCGTTTTGGTGCACGCCTTCGAGCAGCAAAAAGCGAATTTTGTCCTTACCCAGCGAAAGATGCTGACTCATGGCGACTCCGAAGCAAGCCAAAAAAACAAGCCGATTATGTTAGCATATCTGCTCAGTCGATTGCTTTTTCTTACAGGTCTTCTTCGATGAATGCTCCGATGACACGCCCCGCTGATTTGCCTGCCGATTTACTGGCGCAACTGACCCAACTCCTCGGTGATGCACGGGTAAAAACCGATCACGATAGCCGAATGAACTGGGGCAAAGACTGGACGAAGCACTTTGAGCCGAATCCATCGGTGGTGGTATTTCCGAAAACGACCGAAGAAGTGCAGGCGATTGTGCAACTGGCCAATCAGTTCGGCACGGTGATTACGCCAAGCGGTGGCCGTACCGGATTGTCTGCGGGTGCAGTCGCCGCCAATGGCGAAATCGTACTGAGCATGGACAAGATGAATCAAATCATCGAGTTTTTGCCAGCAGATCGCTTGGTGCGGCTGCAAGCGGGTGTGGTGACTGAGCAACTCCAGCAGTTTGCCGAAGACAAAGGCTTGTACTATCCGGTGGATTTTGCGTCGGCGGGGTCGAGCCAGATCGGTGGCAATATCGGCACCAACGCGGGCGGCATTAAAGTCATCAAATACGGCATGACCCGTCAGTGGGTACTGGGCATGACTGTCGTCACCGGTAAGGGCGATATCCTGCACCTGAATAAAGGCATGATCAAAAACGCGACCGGCTATGATCTACGCCAGCTGTTTATCGGTGCGGAAGGTACGCTCGGCATTGTGACCGAAGTCGAGATGAAGTTGGAGCGGCAGCCGCAAGACCTGCGGGTGATGGTGCTGGGTGCGCCGGATTTTGCCTCGGTGATGCCGATTTTGCATGCGTTTCAGCAGCGGATTGATCTGGCCGCATTTGAGTTTTTTGGCGAAGTGGCGATGCAAAAAGTCATCGGCGCGGGGCATGTTGGTCGTCCGTTTGAGACGCCATGTCCGTTTTATGTGTTGCTGGAGTTTGAGGGGCGTTTTGCGGAGATCGTCGATGATGCGATGGCGATTTTTGAGCATTGTGTGGAGCAGGGCTGGGTAGTCGATGGGGTGATGAGCCAGAATCAGACCCAGTTGCAGAACCTGTGGCGCTTGCGCGAAGACATCAGCGAAACCATTGCGCCATTTACCCCGTACAAAAACGACATTTCGGTGTTGATCACGCATGTACCTGCGTTTATTGCCGATATTGATGCGATTGTGGCGGCCAGCTATCCTGATTTTGAGATTTGTTGGTTTGGGCATATCGGCGACGGCAATCTGCACTTAAATATTTTGAAGCCTGCCAACCTGAGTAAAGAGGAGTTTTTTACCCAGTGTAAGGTGGTGAATATTCAGGTGTTTGAGACGGTGCAGAAGTATCAAGGTTCGATCAGTGCGGAGCATGGGGTGGGGATGACCAAGAAGGATTATCTGACCTATACCCGCGATCCGCTGGAGATTGAGTACCTGCGGGCGGTGAAAAAAGTCTTCGATCCGAATAACGTGATGAATCTTGGTAAGGTTTTTGATGTTTGAGGATTGTCCGTATGCAGCAGTATAAAGGTAAGCCTTGGCTGTCTGCACAAGATCAACTCGTGTTGCTTAAGCAGCGCGGTTTGATCATTGAAGACGCAGTCCAAGCGGAGTCGTTTTTGCTCCGTTTGGGAT
>JBAQKP010000216.1:0-11954 GCA_049301135.1 Moraxellaceae bacterium
GGCACAGACTGTACCTTGTGAGCCCAACGCGGTCGTCGTCCACTCGAACACAGTTTTGTTGTAATAATCCAGCCCGCGCACCAGTTTTTGATTAATCACATATGCAATCCCAGCCGCATCCAAATAGGTTTTCAACTGGGCAAAATGCTGTAAACACGCTTCATCCAAGAAATCGTGTAACTGCGGTGCATGCTGCAAAATCGCTTGGGTTGCGGCATCTTTACTGTCTAAAATCCGCAGTGGATTACTGCTTAAACGGCGCTGACTGTCGGCATCGAGTTGCTCGTGGTGCTGCGCCAAATAGGCCACCAAAGCATCGCGGTACTGCTGACGGGCGGCGGCTTCACCCAACGTATTCAGTTCAAGCTGGACTTTATCGGCCAGTCCCAACACTCGCCACAGCCGTGCGGTCATCACGATCAGCTCGGCATCTTGATCGGGCGTCGCAACACCAAATGTCTCGACACCAAACTGATGAAATTGCCGATAGCGGCCTTTTTGTGGTTTTTCATAGCGAAACATCGCGCCGCTGTACCACAGACGCGGCGTGGCACTGCGCAACAGGTTATGCTCTAGCATGGCACGGACACAGCTGGCAGTGCCTTCTGGCCGCAAGGTCAGCGAATCTGGTGGATCACTTTTATCTAAAAAGGTGTACATTTCTTTTTCGACGATATCCGTCGCGTCACCAATCGCCCGTTTGAATAGCCGTGTTTCCTCGACGATGGGCAAACGGATCTGCTGATAGCCATATTGATCCATCAGCTTGATCAGCGCCTGCTCCAACCAACGCCAGCGTACCGACTCAGTCGGCAAAATATCATTAAAGCCTTTAATGGCCTGAATCGCACTCATCTTGATTTCCAATTGCATTAATCTGTTGCGCCCGTGCGCACGATTTCATTGGCACGTTGCGCCTCACGCTCGGCGACCTTGGCACGCACCATCTGTTCGATTTCATCCACCAGATTGTGCGTATCAATCAAGTGGCTTTTTTCGCCATTACGATACACCAGCGAACGCGGTGCCGCGCCCACCACACCAATATCCGCTTCTTTGGCTTCACCCGGCCCATTGACTTTACAGCCGATCACCGACACATCCATCGGTTCACGAATATCTTCGAGACGTGCTTCTAGCGCATTCATCACCCGAATCACATCAAACTCTTGCCGCGAACAACTCGGACAGGCGATGAAGTTAATGCCATTGGAGCGAATATTCAGCGATTTTAAAATATCAAAACCGACCTTCACTTCGTCTTCTGGCTCGGCTGCCAAACTGACCCGCAGCGTGTCACCAATCCCATCCAGCAGTAAGCCACCCAACGCAATCGCCGATTTGACCGTACCGGAGCGAAACACACCCGCTTCGGTCACACCGAGATGCAACGGATTATCGACTTGTGCCGACAGCAAGCGATACGCATCTAAAGTCAAAAAGACATTACTGGCTTTGACTGAGATTTTAAATTCATGAAAATTCAAGCGATCTAAAATATCAATGTGCCGCATCGCCGATTCCAGCAACGCTTGGCCGGTCGGCTCACCGTATTTAACCTGCAGGTCTTTTTCCAGTGACCCAGCATTTACCCCGATCCGAATCGAAATGCCATGATGACGCGCCGCGGCGACCACCTCACGCACTTTATCATCGCTGCCGATATTACCTGGGTTAATCCGCAAACAATCCGCGCCGTAATCGGCGACCGCGAGTGCAATGCGGTGATCAAAATGAATATCCGCCACCAACGGCACACTGACCTGCTGACGAATCTGCCCAAACGCCAGCGCGGCCTCCATGCTCGGCACTGAGACGCGCACGATGTCTGCCCCCGCAGTCACGCAGCGCTGAATCTGTGCCACGGTCGCCGCCACGTCACAGGTATCGGTGTTGGTCATGGTCTGCACGGTGATCGGTGCATCGCCGCCAACATAGACTGAGCCGACCCGAATTTTCCGAGTCAAGCGACGCTGAATGGGACTAGGTTGCATAGCGACTGCCTCAGAGCGAAAGGGATCAAATGGTTAACGGGACAGCCGAAAGTCAGCGCGACCGTTCACAATATACGGGCTTAAGCTAACTTGCTCACCGTTTAGGCTGAGTTGTTGCACTGCCTCAGCTTCAGGCAAGGTAATGCTAAACGGCGATTGACCATCAATCTGCAACGGCTGGGTGGGCTGCTGCTGACCGGATAACAGGTCTTTGCCGGTGGCGTCTTTGACCTGCACAGCGGCAGCGCGACTGAGCTGAATCACCAAGCGATCCGTCTGACTGGCCGGTGCGGTTTGAATCGCTAACGGTGTTGTGCCTGCTTGTACGGTCGTTTGTGCCGTCACTTGCGGAATCGGCAGCACCTCGACCGTTTCGGTCGGGGTTGGCTGTACCGGCTGCAATGGCGGCACGCTGTTAGTATCATCACTCAACCACTGGATGAGCGCATACAAGACACTCGCCACCAACAGCACAACCAAGAGCCAACGCAGCCAACGCCAATTACGCTTGTGTTGACGGCTACTGATTTTCGCCAGTGGTTTCAGCGGTGAATCATCCAGTGCTTGTGTTGCAGTACGACCGGTATCGGCGGCGTAAATTTCGGTAAATCGCGCCACTAAGGCATTGGCATCCACGCCCAAAAACTTGGCATAGCTGCGCAAATAGCCCCGCACAAAGGCTGGCTCTGGCAATGCCGCATAATCATCGGTTTCTAAGGCGGCTAAAATCCGCTCAGAAATATTCAGCTCTCGCGATACGTCACTCAGGTCGCGCTTTTGCGACACCCGCACCTGACGTAGTCGTTCACCGGGTTTTTGACCGTTGCCCAGTGGTAAACCACCGCTATTCGGAGGAGAAGATTGATTTATTTCCATGGTGTTCCCGGTGTCTGTAGAATTTTGAGATAGCGTTGATACTGCTCACTGTTCGGGTAACGTTGCTGTAATTGCAACGCATACTCTTGCAAGCGTGACTGATCTTGTTGCAATCGGCTAATCCGCATCCCTAACCACAAACTCCCTGCATCCAACGGGCTACGCCCCAACAATTGCCGATACTCCGTAAACCAGCGACTCGCCTCAGTGAGCTTGCCTTGATCGAGTAACAGTTGCGCCAATTCGTAACGCGCCCCAGCAGCAGCACGATCCGCATGAATCGCTTGCTCAAAGGCTTTTTGCGCCCGTGCAGTATTGCCCACCAACAATGCCGTCCGGCCTAAGTTTTCCAGCGCACTGGCACGACCCTCATAACCGAGCGTGGCACCAGCCACTTCAAAGCGTTGTAATGCTTCGGCATGCCGCTGCTGCTTGGACAAAAATACGCCGTAGTTGTTGTGTGCTTGCGCAAAATCCGGCTCAAGCTCAATCGCGCGTTTATACGACTCCTCGGCACGCCGTAGATTAACCGCACTGCCTTCGGTTTGCAGTAACACGCCCATCATGTTATGTGCCGCCGCCGAGCGTGGGTTGGCTTCGAGCGCTTGCTGCAAATGTCGTTGCGCCGCGTCTAATTCACCGGACTGAATATATTGTGCTGCAATGGCGGTACGGGTACGCGCTGCCTGTTCAGGATCACGACTGAGACCTTCAGGTGGCACACTTTGGCAGGCGGTCAGCAACAGTAAGACAGCCGCCACCTGCACCCCAACCGTGCGGCGGCCAATCTGTCTTATGCTGTTCTTGATCGTGGCGCTCTTCACTTGTTAACCTCGGGTTCTTAAAATTTCACCAGCCTGCGCGGTTGCGACTTTTTGCTTCCAGCGCTCCGCACGACGGGTACGATCTGCCACTTGTCCGACCAACTGACCACAGGCTGCATCAATATCGTCACCACGCGTGGTACGCACGGTACAGACATAACCGGCATCCGATAACGCACGCTGAAACGCCATGATCCGATTGCGACTTGAACGCTCATACGGCGCATGTGGAAACGGATTAAATGGAATCAAGTTGATCTTACTGGGTAGATCCCGTAAAAGCTGTATTAATTGTTTGGCATGTTCAGGATGGTCATTGACACCTTCCAACATCACATATTCGATGGTGACGTGTTTGCGGGCGCTTTCTAAGCCACCATCGCGGGCAATATAACGCCGCGCCGCTGGAATCAGCTCGGCCAGCGGGTATTTTTTATTGATCGGAACCAACTCATTACGCAATTCATCGTTTGGCGCATGTAACGAAATCGCCAACGCCACATCAATCTGCTCGCCCAGCTTATCCAGCATCGGCACGACGCCTGAAGTGGATAGCGTGACACGCCGCTTCGACATGCCGTAGGCAAAATCATCCAACATGATGTGCATCGACGCCACCACCGGATCGAAGTTGAGCAACGGCTCGCCCATGCCCATCATCACCACATTGGTCACAGTACGCGTCCGCTCACCGACTGGCACATCTTCCATATAGGATTGATTGGCAACCCAGAGCTGACCAATAATCTCAGCCGCAGTCAGGTCACGCTGAAAACCCTGCTTACCGGTACTGCAAAAACTACAATCGAGCGCACAGCCGACTTGGCTCGAAATACACAAAGTCTTGCGCGCGCCGGTCTTGTCATCGGCGGGAATCAGGACGGTTTCGACCAGTGAGCCATCCCCGTCGCCGACCCGAAATACCCATTTGCGGGTGCCATCATTTGAGAACTGCTTATGCACCACTTCCGGCACATCGACACAAGCGATCCGTGCCAGTTTGTCGCGCAACTTACCGGCCAGATTGCTCATCTCATGAAAGTCAGTCACGCCAAGCTGATACATCCACTTCATCACCTGACTGGCGCGGAATTTTTTTTCACCGATTTGCTCAAAAAATTGCTCTAACTCGGTGCGACTCATGCCGAGCAGATTGGTTTTTGTGTTGAGGATTGGCGCAAGGCAGTCTTTTTCGGAAATAGACGATCCCACCTCAGTGGCCATAGCATCTACTTGCGACAAAGACCGCACAGAGGGCAGATCTTGCTCAATTGGGTTCATACCGGTTTACCTAATCTTTAACAGCATCAACAGGAAAAACCGGACACCCACACGAGCGTCCGGTTTGTGACAACACAACGCCAATCAATTAGCGGGTGCGTGGGCACACTTCAGTTTGGGCGAAGAAATAATCGATTTCACGGGTTGCTGAAGCAACAGAATCCGAACCGTGAGCCGCGTTTTCGTCGATGCTGACCGCAAAGTCAGCACGGATAGTGCCCGGTGCTGCGTCTTTTGGGTTGGTTGCACCCAAAATATCACGATGCGCCAAAACAGCGTTTTCGCCTTCGAGTACCGATACCACCACTGGACCTGAAGTCATGAAGCCAACCAGATCAGCAAAGAAACCACGCTCTTTGTGTTCTGCATAGAAGCCTTCTGCTTCGGCTTTGGACAGATGCTTCATTTTGGTCGCGACGATTTTTAGGCCAGCTTTTTCAAAGCGTGCAAAAATGTCGCCGACGTGGTTTTTGCCAACTGCGTCTGGTTTAACAATCGAAAGGGTACGTTCAACGGCCATGTGAGGCTCCATTTTGGTGAGGCTAAGGGAAACTAAATTCGCTGCGTATTATAGCGAGGTGACCGCACAAAGATAGTGACTAGACAGAGATAGTCAGCCACAGCCAGCCGGATTGTCTGACTCGACTGTCTCTTTCGTACGACTCGCCTAGTGTGTTTAGTCTGCCTCGTCAATCCAGTTCATTTGAATCGCCTCTAAAATCCGCTCGTTGGAACGCTCGGGATCATCGGCAAACTCTGGCAACTCACGCACCCAACGATGCAGATCGGTAAACCGAATGATTTTCGGGTCGATATCGGGATGCGCATCCAGCAGCGCAATCGCAATCTCCAGTGAATCTGTCCACTTTAAGCTCATCGGCTTTACTCCGTTGTATCAACATCAACTGCGCCGATTATACACTGGGTTTGACGCGCCCCAAGGTCATTGGGTTACCAATACTCGGTACGCCGACCACATCATGCTGCTGACACTCCAACCATGTGAAACCGGCCTGATTGATCAACGCCACCATATCACGGTCGAGATGACAGCCATCGGCCACGATTTTTTGGATCGGTGTTAAACGCTGCTGCCAACGTGCCACGTTTGGCTTGGCAGATAAACCATGCTCAACGAAGTGAAATACGCCGTTCGGTTTTAAGATGCGTTTGATCTCTTGTAGTGCGCTCTCCACGTCAGGAATGCTGCACAGCGTCCACGTCGATACTACGGTATCGACACTGGCATCCTCAAACGGCAACCGCTCGGCGCTGATCAGTTTTTGCTGAATCAAAAAACGCAGATTTTGCATGCGTTGTTCGGCCAGCTTTGCCACGCCTGCATTTGGATCGACCGTGGTCAGGCTCAGTACGCCCGCCCCATAAAATGGCAGATTTAAGCCCGTCCCAAATCCAATCTCCACCACATGACCGGTGATGGGCGCAATCAGTTGCTGGCGTAGCTCGGTCAGGCTGGCGACCTGCATGACTCGATCTAGCACATGCGGAAAAATCCGCTCTGAATAAAATTTAAACATGTCATACCCCACGCAATGTTGCTTCACGTGAGCATACTGTGAATTGCAGATTTTGGCACAAAAAAACCGCCCCAATCGGAGCGGCTCTTCTCGTCACAGATCAGGTCTTAGTGACGATATTAATGACCACCACCGTTGATCGCTTTGGTCATGTCTTCAACCACTTTTTTGGCATCGCCAAACACCATCATGGTTTTGTCCATGTAGAACAGGTCGTTGTCCAGACCAGCATAACCCGTCGACATCGAACGCTTAATCACCATGATTGTTTGGGCTTTGTAGGCTTCGAGGATCGGCATACCATAGATTGGTGAGCTTGGATCGTCTTTGGCCGCAGGGTTGACCACGTCGTTTGCACCGATGATCAGTACCACGTCAGTGCCTGCAAAGTCCGAGTTAATCTCGTCCATTTCCAAGATGTCGTCGTATGGCACGTCAGCTTCAGCCAACAATACGTTCATGTGACCAGGCATACGACCGGCAACAGGGTGAATCGCAAAACGTACCGTCACACCAGATGCTTTCAGGGTGTTGTACAGTTCTTTTACCGCGTTTTGGGCACGGCCTTGTGCCATCCCATAACCTGGTACGATGATCACGCTATCAGCGTTCGACATCAAGAAGCCAGCATCGTCAGACGAACCTGAACGATAGTTCTTCGGCTTGTCGTCACCAGCAGCTGCGCTACCTGCGGCGGCAGTAATACCACCAAACAGCACGTTGATGATCGAGCGGTTCATCGCCTTACACATGATGTAAGACAAAATCGCGCCGCTTGAGCCGACCAGCGAACCGGCCACGATCAGCATGTTGTTCTCTAACGTAAAACCAATCCCAGCAGCCGCCCAACCCGAAAACGAGTTCAGCAGAGACACCACCACTGGCATGTCACCACCACCGACCGGCGCAATCCACATCCAACCGAATACCAATGCCAGAGCAGTCATCGCCCAGAACATGGCCATATCGCCGGTCATAAAGTAGATGCCACCACAGATCAGCATGGCGATAAACAGCGCGGCTTGCACGGGTTTAACCCAGCCACCTTTCAGGGTTTTTGCCCATGATTTGGCGGCCAGCTTGCCATAAGCAAACACTGATGCGGTAAAGGTAATCGCACCAACAAAACAGCCCACAAACAGCTCAAACTGATGAACTTTGGTCAGCGCATGAAAATCAACGCCTGCCGCCGTCATGGCCTCAGCGTTTTGCGCAAACATCGCGGCCAGTTGGTTGTTATGCAGCACGGCTGCAATCGCAATCAAGACCGCCGCCAGACCAACCAAGGAGTGCATCAGGGCGACCATTTCAGGCATCTGCGTCATCGGCACCGCACGGGCACGGGTAATCCCAACCACCGCACCGAGCGCCATCGCCCCGACGATCATCCAAGCCACCGGACTTTCGGCCACAAAAAATGTGGTGAGTACCGCAATCACCATCGCGACCATGCCGTAACGGCTACCGGTAATCGCAGTCTTTGGACTGGACAGACCGCGCAAGGTCAGGATGAACAATACTGCGCCAATCAAATAAAACCAGTCGGCGTTTGCACGAATAAATTCCATTGATTAGACCTCTTTTTTCTTTTTCGGCTTAAACATTTCCAGCATACGACTGGTCACGGCAAAGCCACCGAAAATATTGATACTGGCCAAAAACACCGCAATCGCACCCAAGATGCTGACCACATTGATGCTTTGGAACGCGACATTACCATCCATGCCCAATACAGGCATGCCAACCGTCTGAATCATCGCACCGACCACAATAATACTGGACAGCGCATTGGTCACCGCCATCAGCGGGGTATGCAGTGCAGGCGTGACGCCCCACACCACGTAGTAACCCACGAAGATCGCAAGGACAAAAATCGTAATCGTTTCAACCATGATTAATCCCCTTAGGCTTGCTTCGGTGGGAACAGGAGTTGACCACCTTGGGTGACCAACAGCGCTTTTTGAATTTCGTCTTCGTTGTTCAGCGCAAGCTGGCCTTCTTTGTTAAACAAAGTGGCCACGAAGTTATATACGTTGTTGGCATACAGTGCAGAGGACTGTGCGGCCAGTGTTGCTGGGATATTTGGCGTACCGATGATCTTCACGCCATTGGCAGTGGTGACCACTTCGCCGACCACAGAGCCTTCGACGTTACCGCCTGTTTCGACCGCCATGTCCAAAATCACCGAACCCGGTTTCATTTTGGCGACAGTTTCGGCTTTGATCAGGCGCGGTG
The DNA here is from genome assembly GCA_049301135.1 of Moraxellaceae bacterium. Classification (GTDB taxonomy): domain Bacteria; phylum Pseudomonadota; class Gammaproteobacteria; order Pseudomonadales; family Moraxellaceae; genus JAYXXU01. The sequence goes on from JBAQKP010000216.1 coordinate 8,749, forward strand.
CATTACGGCCAGGGATCAAGGCAGTGGTGATGACGATATCGGCTTGCGACACGGCTTTATCGACGATGACGGCTTGATCCGCGATATATTGCGGGCCCGGCATCCACGCATAGCCACTGGCAGCGGCTTTTTTGGCATTGTCTTTTTCTTCGTCAGACATCGGCACATCGAGCCATTTGCCGCCGAGTGATTCGACTTGATCACGTGCGGTGGGACGTAGGTCAGTAGCTTCAACCACTGCACCTAGACGTTTGGCGGTCGCAATCGCTTGCAGACCGGCGACACCGACTCCCATGATCACCACGCGGGCAGGCTTTACCGTACCGGCTGAAGTCATGAACATCGGAAACGGACGCTGATATTCGTTGGCGGCCAACAAGACCGATTTATAACCGGCCAAGTTCGACTGCGAGGACAACACGTCCATGTTCTGCGCCCGTGACAGGGTACGTGGCAGCAGTTCTAGGGCATAGGCGGACACTTGCTGAGTGGCAAAGCGTTCCAGTTCGGGATTGCGGTACGGGTCAAACATCGCGACCACAATCGCATTGGCGTCAAGCTGACTAATCTCGTCACCTTGTGGCGCACGGACTTTCAAAATAATCTGACTGCCGCTGTAAGCATTCTCGGTGATTGTGCCACCGACTTGCTCATAGGCGCTGTCAATATAAGAGGCGTGTGTGCCAGCACCCCGCTGAATCACCACAGTGTGACCAGCAGCGGTCAGTTTCTTGACCGTTTCAGGTGTCGCCGCAACACGGGTTTCGCCCGCGATGGTTTCGGCTGGAATTCCGATCTGCATGAGTTGTCCTCAAGCTAGTGTTTCGTCTGAAAAAGCCCCGTGATACAGGACTCTCCCCCAGTATGACCCTATAAAAGGTGCGTGATTGTACTCGAAAAGCACTACTATTTTGCCAGTGAATACCAATAATTTTTTAAAATTTTGTCGAAAAGCGCGACTGTGCGGTTCAATTTGAGCAGTTTAGCCAATCAAACGGCGCGGCTTGACAGGAGACGAGGTCAGCCACAGACTAGCGCCTCTCTTTACACCCTGCCCTGTCATGCCCCAAACGCGGTTTTATACCTTAGTCGGCGCGATCTTTGTGCTGTTGTCAGCGGTGTTATTTGCCATCAAGGCCATTTTCATCAAATTTGCCTACGGTCTTGATGCCAGTCTGGACGGGGTGACGCTATTGGCGTTGCGCATGGCCAGCGCGTTGCCGTTTTTTCTGCTGATGACATGGTTTGCGCCACGCAGCAATCGCACGATCACCCGCCACGACTGGACGTTGTTACTCCTCGCCGGCTTGATCGGTTATTACCTTGCCAGCATCTTAGACTTTGTCGGTTTACAATATATTTCAGCGTCACTCGAACGGATTATTTTATTCCTCTATCCGACTCTGACTGTGCTGATGACCGCTGGGCTTTATCGGCAGCCGATTGCAGCGCGGACGTGGCTGGCGATTCTACTCAGTTATGGTGGCACGTTGCTGGTGATGCTCGGTGAAGGCTGGCAAGCGCTGATCCGTGATGGGGTGCTGTGGGGTAGCGCGTTGGTGTTTGCTGGGGCAGTCGCCTATGCCAGCTATTTGGTGATGACGCCGACCTTGATTCAGCGTTTTGGCAGTTGGCGCTTTACTGGTCTTGCGATGAGTGTCGCCTGTCTTGCGTCGATTGTGCATTTTATCGGAGTTACCCCTGCGCCGATCACAGTATTACAAGGTTTTTCGAATCAGGTGATTTGGCTCGGTGTGGCGTTGGGTTTTTTTTCGACGGTGTTACCGGCTACACTGCTGATGCAAGGCATTCAACGGATCGGCGCAGCACAAGCTGCACTGATCAGCTCAGGTGGCCCCGTGCTGACGATTCTGTTGGCGGTGGCATTGCTCGGTGAACACCTCAATATCGTGCAGTGGATCGGCTGTGCGCTAAATATCATCGGGGTCTTGATGATCACCTTAAAGCCCAAAGCTGCAACGCTCACCACGCCAACACCATTGCAGGAATAGCCTGCTGCTGATGTGCTGCGCATCTGTACGTGACCAACATACGTTGTGTAGGTGGCACTTTTTTGTAAAATAACTAGGGCACTGCCCGATCCTCTTTTAAGATGGCGGCTGCAAATCTGAGGGCGCTGCCGCATGGAAATCATTAATTTTATTCTGCATGTCGATGACTATTTGGCCAGCTTTATCAGTCAGTATGGCCTGTGGGTCTATGCGATTTTGTTTTTGATTATTTTCGTCGAAACTGGCCTGATTGTGATGCCGTTTTTACCTGGTGATAGTCTGTTGTTTACCGCAGGGATGTTTTGTGCGGCGGGACTACTCAATCCTTGGCTATTGGTGCTACTGCTGATGGTGGCGGCAATCAGCGGCGATCAGACCAACTACTTTATCGGCAGTAAAGTCGGGCGCAAAGTCTATACGTGGGATTCACGCTGGCTTAAGCAAGACCACCTCAAACTGGCTGAGCGGTTTTTTGTTGCGCATGGCGGCAAGTCGATTGTGCTGGCGCGATTTATGCCGATTGTGCGCACGTTTGTGCCGTTTGTGGCCGGTGTCAGCCAGATGCCGTACCAGCGCTTTGTGATGTTTAACGTGATCGGTGGCGTGCTGTGGATCAATATTTTTATTTGGCTTGGTTACTTACTCGGCAATCTGCCGTGGGTCAAAGACAATGTCACCACCATCAGTCTGGCGATTATTATCCTGAGCATCCTGCCTGCGGTGTTTGCGACGATCAGTCAAAAGCGTAAAGCGACCTAAATACAGACACAGCGCGACAACCTGATCGTTGATGATTTGTCGAACACAAATACAATTGACAGCGTAAAAAGATCGTGTTTTGATGGCATCACTCAAGGGGAGTAGCCTCCTCGCTGGTGTGTCGTCATTACGTTGACTCAGTCCTCGACTGCCTCAGCCGGTGCACCAATCAGGACACTTTTTTAAGCGTATCCTGATAGGCAAGACCTTGACCTTCGTACGCTTGATTTTTTTATTAGGCGGAAAACAGGTCAAGGTTTTTTTATGCCGCCTGTTTGTCCGCCAAACAGGAGTGATGATCTGATGGAAACCATCGGCAGTCTGTGGCTCTACGTCATATTCTTTGCAATCGTCATTGGTATGTTGCTTGTGGATTTTTTCACATTCAAACAAAAAGCCGATGAAAAAGTCCCCCTCAAGCAAGCTGCCATCTGG
>JBAQKP010000217.1:0-5081 GCA_049301135.1 Moraxellaceae bacterium
TTTGTCGGTATTTGCGGGTGGTGGATTTTGATGCGGAAGCGGCTTTACGCTATGGTGAGATTCGAGCAGCGCTGAAACGAGCAGGTCAGCTGATTGGGGATAATGATCTGTTGATTGCGGCGCATGCACTGGCGTTAGATGCAATTTTGGTGACCAATAATACCCGTGAGTTTGAACGAGTGGGTGGGCTGAAACTTGAAAACTGGTTGTGAGTGTTTTGGTGATGTTTTAGCCTAGACGTACACGAATCTACTGTGATGAAAAAATGTCAAATGCTTCATTACTGGTTTTATATCAAGCCTTTAAATCAAATTTTGCAGATCTCGCCCAGTGTGCCGATTTAGGGGGTTTTTCTCATGAAATTTAAGACCATCGAACTTCCAATCATCATGAACGAGGAATTTAAACTATTGTCAGAAATTGATCCAATCGCATTGCCCTATTGGAACGCGTATTGGGCATTACCTGATGAGCTGCTCAGAGAGCACAGCTATGTCTGGCGTTGGTGGGGAGCAAGAACATATTCAGGTGCTGAGTTGGTTGTCGCAGAAAATCAGAAGCTAGCACTAATCAGAGTGCATTATCTAATCAATATGCCAGATACATTAGAGCCTGCCGCATATGCTTTGTTTTTTGAAGGCGACATAATTCTATTTCATGTCTCTGTGATGGGTACGTTAGAATATAAAGACCTTAATAACATCAGAGAAAGTGATGAGATTGTGGGTGTGATCGTACAGCCCTTTATCTTGCCAGCTCACTTGCAGTCTCGTCGTCAAGAGATAGAGATGCTGCTGTTCGAATTTTTTAAATATAGCTCTAATCAGCTTAAGAAAAAGACCACGGTGGAATTTTCACTTCGATTTGGCTGTAGTCATAACATGCGAGATCGTAGCTATATTCATGAAATCTCCATGCCGATCAATAATAGGTGCTGACAACGCACGCCAAGCATAGCCCAACCCAGCCACTGTTAAGCCAACGTTGCAGAACCACAACCATAAACTATGCTAAATTGCCGCCCATCCAACCGCAATCCAAGCTGAGAACCTTGCCATGAGCGTCTTATTAGGGGTCAATATCGACCACGTCGCCACCCTGCGTCAAGCGCGTGGCACCTGCTACCCAGACCCCGTCAAAGCCGCATTACTGTGCGAACAAGCCGGTGCAGACGGTATCACCTTACACCTGCGTGAAGACCGCCGCCACATCCAAGACCTCGACGTGCGGCGCATGCGGCCACTGCTACAAACCCGCATGAACCTCGAAATCGCCGTGACCGATTTTATGATCGAGTTTGCTTGCGAGATCAAACCGCAATACGTCTGTCTCGTGCCAGAAAAGCGTGAAGAACTCACCACCGAAGGCGGCCTCGACGTGGCCGGACAACTCGACAAGATCCGCCAAGCCACCGCCCGCCTGACTGCCGCCGGTTGTGCGGTATCACTGTTTATTGATCCGGTACAAGCGCAGATTGACGCAGCGATTGCCTGTGGCGCACCCCTGATTGAACTGCATACCGGCGCATATGCCGAAGCAACTGGCGACGAGCAACAACATGAACTCAAACGCCTACAAGATGCTGCTGCGTATGCCGACAGTCGCCTGATCGTCAATGCGGGTCACGGCTTACACCTTGACAACGTCAGCCCGATTGCGCAGATCCCGAATATCTACGAGCTGAACATCGGGCATGCGCTGATCGCGGATAGTGTATTTGTTGGCCTCTGCCAAGCGGTGCAAGACATGAAAGTCAAAATCCTCGCCGCACGCGCTTAGATTCTAGGTTGATTGGCGAGCGATGAGGCTGCGCTGCTTGCTTGATGCTGTTGGACTGAATTAGCCGTGTTGCTGCACCCACGCCAGTACATCGTTTGCGACGCTTTGCCAGCCGTCTTCCACCATGATCATATGTGCATGCTGGTTGTATTGGCGATAGGTCGCGGTCGGGTATTTTTCGGCGACTTGCTTGACCACATGTGTCGGTGTGATGCGGTCTTCGGTCGCACCGACCACCAGCATCGGGCAGGTGACTTGGCTTGCATCGACCGCTGAGGCTTTGTTACGGTCGATGATCCAATAGCCAATCTCAAAAGCAGTACGGCCTGATTCTGGGACAAAACGGGCATATTCCGCAGCTTGTTGGGTGGGAGAGAGGCGATTTAAAATCGCATATTCGGCGGTTTTCCATGAAAAGCGAAACGGCTGCTGCCAAAACTTCCAACGATTGACAATCGGTGCAAACGCTTTAAGCACTGACGGCAGCAATGCCAAAATACCGGCAGGTGGTGCAGGGGTGATCAACACCGCAGCCTGTGCGAGGCCACGCGCGGTCAGTATCTGCGCCAATAGTCCACCCATCGAATGCCCAATCACAATCGGTTTTTCCGGCAGTGTGCGAATCTGTTGTTCGAGCGCGGCGGCATAATCGAGTAAACTGGCTGTACCCAGTTTGGGGTGTGCATCCGCAGAGGGATCGCTGTTGTGATGTGGCAGCGTCACGGCGATACAGTGATAACCGGCGGCCTCGAAGATGCTGCGATAGTTGTCCCACGCCCACTCACCGCTAGCCATGCCGTGAATCATCAAAACTGTCTTGCTCATGTGCCGCTCCAAACGTGAAACTCTGTTGTTGTCATTGAGATCTGTTGATGTTTGCGCCACGACCGCGGTTCGCTCGCAAAACGTCAACAGACCCGACAGTATAGCGTTAGCGCGCCCTGTTGTGACGTGTGCTTTTTTAAGAGAGAAACCGTATTGTGAATACTGCTGTTGACTTACTGCGTCCCGTTCGAGAGTTTTTGGCCTGTTCCACCCCGCAAGCATGGCTAGAGCAAGCCTCGCAACAGATTCCGATGCTGCTACAAGACCATGCCAATTGTGAAAAAAAAGCTGCCAGCACTGCGATGAATTTGATGTATCGCTATGGCTATTTTACGGAATTACAGATGAAACTCGCTCAACTGGTGCGCGAAGAAATGCTGCACTACGAGCAGGTGATGCAGATCATGCAGCAGCGTAACCAAGCGTGGGTCGCGGTCAGTGCCAGTCGTTATGCGGCAGGACTGCGCAAGCATGTGCGTACCTATGAGCCTGCGGCGTTGGTCGATGTGCTGATCGTCGGTGCATTTGTCGAAGCGCGTTCCTGTGAGCGGTTTGCTGCACTGGCGCCGTATGTCGATGATGAGTTGGCCAAATTTTATCGCTACTTATTAAAATCGGAATCACGGCACTTTGAGGACTATCTGGCCTTGGCTCGCATGGTCAGCGATCAGCCGATTGAGGATCGAATTGCACTATTTCGTGAAGTCGAGCGTGAATTGATCGAAACACCAGACAGCGTATTGCGATTTCACAGTGGTGCAGTCTTGCTGGAAAAGCCCGCAATCTGACTGTTTTGCTTGGTTTTTATTGGCATAAATCATCATTTTACAGTTGTATTTTTGAGTGTTATTGCCAGTCTATGATCGAAAATGGCGTTTAACGCAATGTTTGTGGACGATCAATGCTGTTATCCGAACATTGGTTCAGTAAGAATCTGATCATGACTTTAGTGTGCTGATCAGGTGGATTGCAATGAACGCCAAAACCCCAATTGCTGAGATGCAAAGCCAAGCCATGGACGGCAAAAAATTCAAGGACAAGAAGCGTTACATGTGGTTGCTCAGTCCTGCGCTGCCGTTGATTGGTGTGGTGGCAGCGACCGGCTATGCCGTTGCGCCAAAAAAAATGCGTTGGTTGAGTGCGTTTGGCCCGATCATGTTGCACGGCGTGATTCCAGCGATTGACAAGCTGGTGGGGCCAGATGGCGACAACCACCCAGAAGATGTGATTGACCAGCTCGAAAATGACCCGTATTACATGCGCATCGTGAATGCTTATATTCCGTCGCAGTATTTGGCGACGTTGATTGGTGGTTATGCGGCCAGTCGCAAAGGTACACCGTTGATCGACCAAATCATGTTGGGCATGTCGATTGGAGCGGTCAATGGCATCGCGCTGAATACTGCGCACGAACTGAGCCACAAATCCGAAAAGATCTATCATTATTTGTCACATCTGGCATTGTTGCCAACCGGCTATGTGCATTTTCGGGTTGAGCATCCCTATGGTCACCACAGACGTGTGGCGACACCGGAAGATCCAGCCTCATCACGCTTGGGCGAGAGCTTCTGGGAGTTTTGGCCGCGTACTGTGCTGGGCAGTTTTAAATCGGCGATTGAGATCGAAACTCGCCGCTTAGAGCGCAAAGGCAAAACGTTTTGGTCGTTTGACAATGAGTTGTTGCAAGGTTGGGCGATGGCGGCGGTGTTCCATGCCAGCATGATTGCGCTGTTTGGTCGGCGGGTGATTCCATATCTGGCGACCCAAGCGGTGTATGGCTTTACCTTGTTTGAGGTGATTAACTACCTTGAGCATTATGGCTTAAAGCGTGAAAAGCTACCGAATGGCAAATATGTGCGCACCATGCCAGAGCATAGCTGGAACAACAACAGCATGGTCACCAACCTGTTTTTGTATCAGTTACAGCGTCATTCGGATCATCATGCCTATCCAACGCGTGCGTTCCAAGCGTTGCGGCATTTTGAAAACGTACCACAATTGCCAGCCGGTTATGCCTCGCTGCTATTGCCAGCGGTGATCCCACAGTGGTGGTATAAACTGATGGATCAGCGGGTGTTCGATCACTATAAAGGCGATCTGAGCAAGGCCAACATTCATCCGAAGGCACAAGCGCGGATTTTTGCAAAATACGGCTACCAGCCAGATGCAGATACCACCGCTACTGAAAGCAGCAAGACTGAAACTGCCTAATCCCATTTAGGTTGCTTCACCGAAAAACCCACTGTTGGTGTAGTAATGCCACAGTCAGTTAAGAAAAAAGCTCCACGGCGCATATCGCTGTGGAGCTTTTTTCTTACGTTTGGATAGCAAATCTTCTTACTTTTGACGTACCAAAAGTAAGCAAAAGTCCTTTTTCGTGCAAAACTCGCCATCCATGGCTCAAACAATTGCACTCAGGCATCCCTGCAACAGCACCCCATTACCTTGATTGACTAGCTTACTCTCTAGGGCACAGC
>JBAQKP010000218.1:0-28266 GCA_049301135.1 Moraxellaceae bacterium
CCCTAAAAGAACTCATAAAAAAACGACCCGAAGGCCGTTTTTTGCGACTGCAACGTGCAGGATTAACCGCCCGATTTTTTCAAACCGGCTTGTTGTAAGAGCGCACCGAGTGAGCCGAGTTTTTCCTCGCGTGGCTTCTGCTCACGCGCTTGCTCATCGCGTGGCCGTGCTTGGCGCGATTGCTCTGCCCGCTCGGAACGCTCTGGGCGTGGCGGACGTGAGCCTTCGGGACGCGCTGGCCGGTCGCCTTGCGGACGGTCGTTGCGACGTGGTGGGCGTGACGCGCGTGGCTCATTGGTATTGCTGCTGGCTTCTGGCTTGCGCGGTGGCCGTGCAGTGCGCTCAGGCTTTTCGGCCGGTTGCAGGCGTAGCGACAAGCTGATGCGTTTGCGCTCGGCATCCACCCCAATCACGCGGACTTTGACGATTTGGTTCGGTTTAACCACGTTTTGCGGATCATCGACGAAACCATTCGACAATTCAGACACATGCACCAGACCATCTTGATGCACGCCGATGTCAATAAATGCCCCGAAATTGGTGACATTGGTGACCACGCCTTCAAGGATTAAGCCTTCGCTTAAATCACTGATCTGCTGAATATCATCACGGAATTGGACGGTTTTAAACTCAGGCCGTGGATCGCGTGCCGGTTTTTCCAATTCTTGCAGTACGTCTTGCACGGTCGGCAAACCAAACTGCTCATCGACAAACTGACTCGGCTCAAGCTCGGCCAGTGCGCCGTCTTTGCCCATCACGTCAGTCAGTGATAGACCGCGTGCGGCGAGGATTTTTTCGACCAGCGGATAGGCTTCAGGGTGTACCGCCGAAGCATCCAGCGGCTGGCTTGAGTTGGCAATCCGCAGAAAACCGGCCGCTTGTTCAAAAGTACGCGCGCCGAGACGCGGCACATTTTTCAGTTGTTCGCGGTCAGCAAAGCTGCCGTGTTCACGTCGATAATCGACGATCTGCTGCGCGACATTGCTGTTTAGACCGGCGATCCGCGCCAGCAAGGCCACCGAGGCAGTATTCACATCGACACCGACCGCATTCACGGCGTCTTCGACTACTGCGTCGAGCATGCGCGCCAGTTGGGTTTGGTTGACATCGTGTTGGTATTGACCGACCCCGATGGATTTTGGGTCGATTTTGACCAGTTCGGCCAATGGATCTTGCAGACGACGCGCAATCGATACCGCACCGCGAATCGACACATCCAGCTCGCCCAGTTCTTGGCTGGCCAATTCGCTGGCCGAATACACTGACGCACCGGCTTCGCTGACGGTGATACGGGTCAGGTTCAGGTCGGCGTGTTGCTTGCTCAATTCGGCAATCAGCGTATCGGTTTCGCGGCTGGCCGTACCGTTGCCGATGGCGACCAGATCAACCTGATGTTCACGGCAGAGTTTTTCCAGTTCGGCCAATGCACCAACACGGTCGTTCTTCGGTGCAAACGGATACACCACCGAATGACCCAATACGTTGCCAGACTCATCCACCACGGCGAGTTTTACGCCATGCTTTAAGCCCGGATCAACGCCGAGGGTGCGCCGACCACCGGCAGGTGCGGACAGCAGTAGATGACGTAGGTTTTCGGCAAATACCACAATCGCTTCGGCTTCGGCGGCCAGACGTTTTTCGGTCAGCAGCGAGTGCTCCAGATGTGGTCGTAGTTTACCCAGCCACAGCAATTGTGCGGTCTGCTGCAAAAACTCGCGGCGGGATTCTGGCTCAATTGCACTCAATTTAAAATGATCAAACACTTCAGCCAAGCGCGGCACATCATCGCCATCGACTTTGAGGGTCAGCACGTTTTCTTGCCGACCGCGCAACATCGCAAGTAGTCGATGCGAAGCGACTTTATGCAGTGGCTCTTGCGCTTCAAAATAATCGCGGAATTTTTTACCGACTTCACGCTTGTCTTCACCGGCTAGACGGCTTTTCAGCACCGTTTCTTTGGCAAAATGCGTACGCAGCACATCGACCAGATCGGCATGCGTCGCCCACTCGTCGATGATCAGATGTTGCATCGCCTCAAGCTGGCTGGCTTGATCCGCATAGTTGTCGTGGCTAAAGCCCTCTAACACACTGACCGGCTCGACGGCTTCGCTGAGTAGACGCTGTACCAACGGCGCAAAACCGGCCTCGCGTGCCTGACTGGCCTTGCTGGTTTTTTTGGGGCGATATGGCAGATACAGATCTTCGAGGGCAGTTTTGCTCTCGGCGGCATTTAAACGACTGAGTAAATCTGGGGTCAGCCGATCTTGGCTGCGAATCGACTCAATCACACGGCTGCGCCGCTCGTTCAGATCACGCAGATAGGTCAGCCGTGCTTCGAGTTTACGCAGTTGCGCATCGTCGAGGCCATCAGTCGCTTCTTTGCGATAGCGGGCAATAAACGGCACGCTGGCGCCGTCGTCCATCAGTCGAATCGCTGCTTCGATCTGTGCGGGGCGAACGGCCAGTTCGCTTGCTAATTGCTGGGCCAGTTCGGTCATGCGCGAAATTTCCGGTGAAGGTCAGTAAAGCGACGATTATACGGCCGCAATTGGCTACTGCATATGACCAAGTGACAGGTTCTTGCTGCCGCAATTGGTTTTTTAGGCGTAGTTTTTTGCCAAGTCGTTGGGATCGGGGCGTTTTCAGCGCCAAAACCTGTATCGGTTTGGTATCGCACACTTGAAGGCAATTCAGATTGCAGCCATGTTGTCATGTGTGCTGCTTATGTTTATGCTGATTGTTATTGTCTCGGCCGATGCCGACAAAAGGAGAATTCCATGACGTTGACCGTCCCCGCAGAGGACAGCAACCCTCGTCCTCAATCTGATCGTCTAGAACGCATCTTGGTGGTCGATGACGATGTGCGTTTGCGCACGTTGCTGCAACGGTTTTTGGAGGATAAAGGATTTATCGTCAAAACCGCCCACGACGGCACGCAGATGGATCGCCTGATGCAGCGCGAGTTGTTCTCATTGATTGTACTGGATTTTATGCTACCAGTCGAAGATGGCATCAGCATCTGTCGTCGTCTACGCAACCAAAACATCGACACGCCGGTGATCATGCTGACTGCGCGCGGCAGTGACTCAGACCGCATCGCTGGCCTTGAGGCCGGTGCAGATGATTATCTAGCCAAACCCTTTAATCCAAATGAACTGTTGGCACGGATTCGAGCCGTATTGCGCCGCCAAGTGCGTGAAATCCCTGGCGCACCGAGTCAAAACATCGAAGTGGTCAGCTTTGGGGCGTGGTCGCTGGATTTATCGACCCGCACGCTGACCCGTGAAGGCCAAGTCGTCACCCTGACCACCGGCGAATTTGCAGTACTCAAAGCCCTCGTGCAACATCCGCGCGAGCCGCTGACCCGTGACAAACTGATGAATCTGGCGCGTGGCCGTGAGTGGGGGGCGATGGAGCGTTCGATTGACGTACAAGTGTCGCGCTTACGCCGACTGGTCGAGGACAACCCTGCCCGCGCCCGCTATATTCAGACGGTGTGGGGGGTCGGTTATGTGTTCGTGCCGGACGGTGCTGAATAATTGGCGCGCCTGCACCAGCGCACCACAGAGCCGGTCAAGCGCTTTTTAATCAAAGCCAAGCCACGCTCGACCGCATGGCGTACCACGCTGTTGGTGTCTGGGGTGAGTCTATTTAGCCTATTGATGTCGCTGACGTTTTTTTGGCGCACCTTATATCTGCCTGAATTAAGACATCATGCGCGCTATTTGGCGATTGAGCTCGATCTGCTACACGAAGCCGAAATGCAGATGGACATTGATCCGTTTGCGGTCAGCTTGCACGACTGGATCTTGGGCAGTATGGGCGTACAGATCGTCCGCAATCCCGAGGATTTTCCCGATCCACGCGAAAAATTTATTGCAGATTTTTTTACCAATATTCTCGAAAAGGAATTACAGCGCGAACTTGGTGAAGAGGTCACCGTCTACTTTAAATTTAAGCCATCGCCTGAGCTGTGGATTCAGTATCCATCGCTGGGTCAGGCGTGGATTCGGGAGCCGCTGTATTTTTATGGTGAGTATAGCCTTGAATTGATTCTGGCATGGCTGCTCGGTATTCCATTAATGACGTTGATTATCACCTTGACGCTGGTACGTCAGATCAATCGACCACTGGCACGGCTACAAAGCGCCGCACAACAGTACAGCCGCAAAGGCTCCGCACCAGACCTGCAAACCGACACCGGCCCGATCGAAATCCGACAAGTCAATGCCGCGTTTAATCACATGATCGCGACCCTACAACAGGCCGCGCAAGAGCGTATGATCATGCTGGCCGGTATTTCGCATGACCTGCGCACGCCGTTGACACGGATGCGTCTGACTGCGGAATTGATGCCCGATGAGGATTTACGCGAAGGCTTGATTTATGATGTCGATGACATGGACGGGATTTTGGAGCAGTTTATTTCATATATGAAGGACGGCTCGGATGAAGCCGCTCAAGCCACCGATATTAATCAAATTTTGCAAGAATTGATCATTCAATACAAACCGCTCAAGATCATCTATCAGCCGCAATCACTGCCTAAAATTCAGATTCGCAGCCTGTCGATCAAACGCATGATCGGCAACTTGATCAATAATGCTCGACGCTACGGCGCAGAACCGTTGTATCTGGCCGCCAGTCTGATCGGTGGCACAATCGTCATCACGGTGCGCGATGCCGGACAAGGCATTCAGGCCGAACAGGTCAATGATCTGATGCAGCCTTTTGTGCGCGGCGACGCAGCACGCAGCACGCAAGGCAGTGGTTTGGGGCTGGCGATTGTTCAGCGCATCGCCGAGCTGCATGGTGGTGCAGTCGAGTTACGCAATCATCCCGACGGCGGACTTGAGGTCACCGTCAGTTTGCCGCTACATCCCGAGGATAGCGATGAGCCGCGACTGGCGGCGACCTCACCGCGCACGAGCCGTTAAATCTCAATCTGACAGCCCATCTCAACCACACGGTTGGCCGGAATCTGAAAGAAATCCGACGCAGAAGCAGTATTGCGTGACATCGCAATAAACAACTTTTCACGCCACTGCGCCATACCCTCATCGACGTTCGAGAAGATCCGTTCACGCGACACAAAAAAGCTGGTGTTCATCATGTCGAGTGGCCGCCCTACCTGCTGTAAAGCCTGTTGTAACGCATCGGGGACATTCGGCTGCTCTTTAAAGCCATAGCAGACCAGCACCCGAAAGAAATTCGGACTCAATTGCTCGATCTGTACCCGCTGACTCGCGTCGATATACGGCACATCTTGTGTGTTGAGCGTCATCAGCACATTGCACTCATGCAGGACTTTATTGTGCTTGAGGTTATGTAATAACGAATGCGGCACGACCGCCTGACTGCCGGTCATAAACACGGCCGTACCCGAAATCAGGTGGGCACTTTGACCGACCGATTGGATAAACAGATCGAGTGGCAGGGTGTCTTTTTGCAGCTTATCAAACAATAACTCACGACCACGCTTCCACGTGATCATGATGACAAACGCCGACCCCCCGATCAGCAGCGGCACCCAACCGCCATCCAAGACTTTGAGCGAGGTTGCACCAAGGAATAACAGGTCAACCGCCAAAAATGGAATCGCCACCAGACACACTTTGAGCAGTGACCAACGCCACACGCTCAACATCACAAAGGCCACCAAAATCGTATCGCAGACCATCGTCATGGTCACGGCAATCCCGTAGGCTGAGGCCAGATTGGCACTGGATTTAAACGCTAACACCAGCACTAACACCGAGCCGAGCAACAGCCAGTTCAAAAACGGAATATAAATCTGTCCGACCTCAGACTCTGAGGTATGCAGCACGGTCATGCGCGGTAAATAGCCCAACTGCATCGCCTGCCGTGCAATCGAAAACACCCCCGAAATCACCGCTTGCGAGGCAATCACCGCTGCAATCGTCGCCAACCCGATCATCGGATATAACAACGACTCTGGCACCAGCAAATAAAATGGGTTTTCAATCGCGGTTGGGTCACGCAGAATCAGCGCACCCTGACCGGCATAATTCAAGATCAAGCAGGGCAAGACCACAAAGAACCAGCCCAACTTGATCGGCTTAATCCCAAAATGCCCCATGTCGGCGTATAGCGCCTCACCGCCGGTAATCGTCAGCACCACCGCACCCAGAATAAAAAAGGCACGAAATGGACTATCTACTACAAACTGCAACGCCCACCACGGATTGACCAGCCACAGCACGGCAGGGTTTTGCGCGATGCTTAAAATCCCCAAACCACCCAACACCAAAAACCACAGCAAGGTCACTGGGCCAAAAAACCGCCCCATCGAGCCGGTGCCTTTGCGTTGGATTAAAAACAAACAGACTAAAATCACCACCGCAATCGGCAGGATATATGGGGTAAACACCGGCGTGGCAATGGTTAAGCCTTCCACCGCACCCAGCACCGACACCGCAGGCGTGATGATCCCATCACCAAAAAATAACGCTGCCCCGAATAAACCGACCGAGACCAAAAATAATTTTAAGCGTGGATTCATCGGTTGCTGGCGCAGGCTCAACGCCAACAGCGCCATAATCCCGCCCTCGCCGTTGTTATCAGCGCGCATGATGAACGCCACATATTTTAGCGACACCACCACCATCAGTGACCAAAAAATCATCGACAGGATGCCAAGCACATTCGCTTCGGTAATCGCCATGCCATGTGCGGCATGAAAACTTTCTTTTAAGGCATATAATGGGCTAGTCCCAATATCACCAAACACCACACCCAACGCACCAAGCGTCAAGAGTGGCATCGAAGATCGCTGAGTCGCTTGCATAACATCTGTCTGCCGAGGCTGGATCGGCAGAATGTTAGCACCGATTCGGCTCAGATAGGCAGGCCAGATGGCAATCCTGTTCGACAACCGGCAAAACTGAAAAACAATTTTGCAAAGTCAGCGACTTTGGCTTAGAATCCTCGGCCTTGGTGAGGTGGCCGAGTGGCTGAAGGCGCACGCCTGGAAAGTGTGTATACGTTAACCCGTATCGAGGGTTCGAATCCCTCTCTCACCGCCATATACTTAGAATAAAGCCCTGATAATTCAGGGCTTTTTTATCCTTAAACTTTGCTTTCCCCACATTTTTCCCCACATGTGGGCTTGGCTTACTTGCCTAATGGCATCAAAACCACAAGATTTTATTGGAATCAGTAATACCAAGATTTTTCTGACATCAATGCAGGCCATGCGCGATTTTTTGAACGCCCACTGACTCCGAAAAAACCTTCAATTCATCATGCTGGGGTATTCGCCAAGCTTGGCAAGTTCAGCGGCTAGTTCCTCATCTGTTAAGTCTTTTGCAGGTGGTGCGACAAGTTCGATTCGGGTAACGCCATGCGCTTGCTGGCCTGTCGCGTGTACTCGGTCAACAAACATGCCCAAATGCTTGCCAATGTGCGCCCACGCGCTTACCCGTGCGCTGTGGCTGCTACCGTCGCCTGTATGCCGTGCTTCCTCCAGTAAGCCTAGCAATACGGCATCCTGACTCACTAACGCCCTGCTGCTGCGTTCGCGTATCGCGTCATCTATGGCGGCTCTAACGTCAACATTGGTCAACAGGCGGCTACCTTGCTGCTTTGCCGTGTCTTGACTATATCCCGCCCTGATTGCGGCTTGTGTGGCGTTAAAGTCGATTAGGTATTCATCAATAAAACGCTGCTGTTTTGTGGTCGGCATCGCTTGGCCTGCTGGGGCTGGGGGCTTGTTATCATTATACGCTTTTTGATAGTGATTAAAAAACCGCCCACATTAGGGCGGCTCTGCTGTCGCTTGGCTTGCTATGAATACAACCACTGCGAAAACGACTCATACCCATCCCATGCAAGTGGCTCTGATTCAGTCTGCTGCTGTGTAAGTGGCTGGCCGTCGCTCAATTGCACTTCATAGCGGTGGCTGTCGATTTCGATCATGCCCAATACAACCAAGCTGCGTTCTAGGTCGCGCATTTGATCGCGGTCAAGCTCTAGCCGTCGCATAACTGCCCTGTGCCAATCCTCCACCCTGACTAGGGCTTGTGAAGGCTTATAGCCGCCCCTGACTAGCGTCCGCTGTCTACGCTCCAACAACACGTTAAAACCAGCAAGGGCGCGTGACTGATTAGCAGTCAAAGCAACATACGCGCCTGTATGGTGTACAGGGTGTTTTGGCTGGCTGGCAAGATATGTCAGTAGGTCGGCTTTGTGGTTGCGTAGCAGGTCGATCAGGTTAGGCGGTGGCGGTTGCTGTGCTTCAAGGTGTAAATGGTTGCCTTCGATGCTGACTTGTACGCCGTGCTGTTGGGCAAGGTCGAGAATTTCACGCGCATTCATAGATCAGCACTCCACTGTGGTGGTGTGGCCGTAGCCGTTACGGGTAGATCATCCTGTTTTTTTGCCGTAACAGCCGTAACAACCGTAACAGGGCTGGAAATACTAGGGCTGGCGTTGTTACGGTTGCTGTTTTGGCTTACCGTAACAACCGTAACAGGTGGGGGCGTTTGCTCCCTTGATTGGCTTGTTACGGTGTTTGTTACGGTTGTTACGGTTTGCATTTCGGCTTCCCGTAACAGGTTTTGGCCTTGCTGCTGTTGATTGTTACGGCTGTTACGGTTGTTACGGGCGTTTTCCTCTAACTCTATAACGGATTCGCCCCACATGCGGTCATTGAATGAATACATGCGGGTTAGCTTGCCGCTATCGGGTAGCCGTTCGGGTTTGGTCGCCCCGCTGTCGTTGTTGTGGTCTATCCAGCCGTGCTGAATTAAAACCTTGCTGACTTGCTTATGATCGTAGCCTTTGCATATCTCGGTTCTGAATTGCTCAGGAAATACCAGATACCGCTTGCTACCGCTTTCCTCCTTAAAATATCCAGCACGGTTGATCACCTTTTGAATGATCGGCTCATCATTGGCGTTGTATACGGGGTGGTAGCTTTCAAACCGACTTGAGCCGTTTGCTTCAAAAAACGCCTTAACGTGGGCAAGTATGGCGCGTTCTTCATGGTTGCCGATCATGCCAAACGATTCTAACCAAGCATCAAAACACTGGCGGGCTGACTCGGTGGCTTCACCTTTGCTCCAGCCTGTTATGCCTGCATCGGTTGCGATTTCGCCACCTGCTGCAATCAAGGCAAAGCGGCTGGCAACACGGTGCGCCTGTCCAGTCGCTTGGCTAGGCACATGCGCCATAAACGCCTGCATATGCTGTCTGGTTTGTTCTGCTGCATGTTGTGGGTCTTTGGTGACGTGTTCTAGGAAAGCTTGGCCTGCTGTGCCGTAGTATCGCTTGGTGGCGGCTTTGGCCTGTTCGCTAAATGCCTGTGGGCTGCTGGCCGTGTGGATATGCTCAAACATGCCCATACTTTGCCCTGCATCGGCGGGTATTTCAGCAAGGCGGATTTCTTGGCCTGCATTTGTGCGCTTGCCTGCCTGCTGCATTAAAGCACTCAAGGATTCTTCACCTGCTGACAAAAACAACACGCGCCACTTGATCGCGTCTTTTGTCGTGCCTGTTTTGTGCATTCGCGCCTTGCCTTGTCCATTCGCAAGCATATAAACCGCTGTACCAATTACACGCGGATCGCATTGGTTCAATTCATCCAATACCAGTAGGCCGTCATTGTGTAAGGCTGCTAGTCCCTCCAGTGCGTTATCGGTGGTGCGCCATTCGCGCCCGTATTGTTCAGGGTCGCCCCATACACTACAGGCCATTTTTAACGCCGTGCTTTTGCCTGTACTGCTGCCACCCTTGATATGGATACCGCCACCCTGTTCGCCCACTAGATCGGCTAGAACGGCTGCAAAGGCCATAGATAGCGCCAATCCTAAACGGCTGTTGTTCACTGCCAATACTGCCACATGGTCGCGCCACTGCTGCAATGTGCCTAACTGCGAAAACGCGGGTTCTAGGCCGTGTGGATTCTGAAAAACGGTTAATTGATCGCTTTGGCCGCTGGCACGATCTGGCATAACGTACACGCCACCATGCCACCCCAATTTATTAACACACAAGGCGCGTTGTTCGGTTGGGTAGCTTTGCAGGTATGACGTGAACAATTCACGGCTACGCCTGCTGGGGTATATCTGCATCCCTCTGCTGGCAAGCTCTCGCCTTACGTCCGCGCCGTCGCCCTGCAATAGCTCCAACGGCATCGCCCATTGGTGCAAGCGGTTGTCAGGGTCACGCCACTCCAACAAACGCCCCCATGCCTGACTTGTACCACTACGGGTCATGGCTCGAATAATGATCGGGCTAGACACAAATACCGCCTGTTCGCTACCGTCTTTTTCCTCCACAAAATGCAGGCCGTTGGTTTTCACCTCAAAAAATCCGCCACCAAACGCCATAGGTTCAGCTAGGTGGCCTGCTGGTATTCCCTGTGGGTATCTGGTTTTGGGTTTCGGTTTTTCGTTTGCCGTTGGTTCTGCCTGAATCGGCTCGATCTTCACCACTGGCAAGCCTGTAACGTCTGCCGCTGTGGTGGTCAAACCGCTGGCCGTGCGCTGCTTTTGCCAGTTGATCACGTCGCCTTTTGGCGGTAGGTCAAGCTGTGCCACGTCTAACGCCCATAGATCGCAATCTAAGCCACTTAGAACGCTGGTAACGTCCGCTTGGTACGATTGGCCTGCATCATCAAAATCAGGCCATACGATCACCTTACGCCCTGCCAATGGTTGCCAGTCGGTGGCGTTGGCAGATGACTTACCGCCTGACGTGGTGGCGATTAAACCAAGTGAACAAAGGTAGTCGGCTTTTTGTTCGCCTTCACAGATATAAACCGCTTGGCCTGCATCGGTATTCAGCAATTCATGCCATTTATACAAGGGCTTACCACCCGTAAACGCGGGTTCTTTGGCAACAAATGACGCGCCGTCATGGTGAAAGGCTCGAATCCATTTGTCACCATTTGCACCTGCCGCCTTTGCAGTGGTCGCCTGCTGTTCAGGCGTTAGGCTGTCGAATGTTAGATGTTTGGCGCGTGTTTTCCAGTACAAGGGCTGGCCGTGCGCATCGGTGTATAGGTGTAAATGCGTTGGCTGGTAGCCTTGTTTAGTCGCCTTGTTTGCTAGTTTGCGGGCGTATGCTTTGGCCTGTTCGGGTAGGTCACTGGCTGCCGCTGCTGTCGCTTGTGGCTCTGGTAGCTCACTGTTCAACAGGTCTAGGGTATCGGTGCATGGTTGGCTATTCATGGCTGTACCTCCCATGCGCCCAATGCTTTACAGGCATCAACAAAGGCTAGGCCATGCCTTGCCATATGAAAGGCGATAACGTCGCCACCTTTGGCTTCACATACCATGCACTTGTAGCCGCCACCCTTGATATTGATTCGTAGGCTCGGTTGGCTGTCATCATGGAAAGGGCAAAGGCTGGAACGCCATTCGCCTGTACCGATCAGCTTCATGCCGCTGTGTTCGCGGTAGTATTCCAGCGGTTGCGGTAGCAGTGAACGATTCAGGGCAAAGCGGTTGCCTGTCCGCTGTCCATTAAATGCGGTGCGTCGTGGGGTCGCGTATTTCATGGTTACACGCCCTCCCGATTGGATTTCAGGCGGTTTAATTCACGCTCGATCTGCTGGCAAATGAACAGCAACAAAGGGGCTAGGCTTAAGACTTTTTCCCTATGCTCCAGTAGTGGCGTATGTTCTAGTTCCTCGTTAATCAAAAAGCAAAAACATACCGCTTCACAGTCCAGCTTTTCTAGGGTGTCTAAACCGTCATCCATAAAATGAGTAACGTAAAACAATTCCTGTGCGCAGTAATGATAAAAACATGATTCGTGGTAGACGGCTACCTCGATTAAATCAAGCTCGATCTGTTTTGAATCTACGCTGTACGGGTCGGCAATCGCTGAATCTAAGCGGTTTAGCGTGTCGATTAACGGGGCTAGGTATAGCAGGCTGGCAAAGCTGGGGGTACTGGCGGCTTTAGATAAAGTCATTATAAGTGACTCCTATTGCATGAATAGAAGCCTTACTGTCCATCGCAACATGGGCGGCAAGGCTGGAACGGGGTTGCGAACAGAAGCAATAGGAAAATTCTGCATACCCGAAGGTATCCCGCTCCAGCTTCACCATAGCGGTGGTTGCTGTCACGGTCGAATTGTACCCAATTGCTGCCATCTGTTCACGGGTTAATTGTGCGGCGGTTGCGGGTACTGACTTGCAAAGCGTCAAGCCCACGCAAATGGCGGCAACCAATGCCACACGGCTACAAAACTTCAGGGCGGTGGTCATACAGTCGCCCCTAGTCGGTCATCAATCCATTGCTGAATCTCGGTGCTATCCCATCCAACGGCACGGCAACCAATGCGGCGCGATTTCGGGAATTTACCCGCCTTCATCAAGTTGTAAATGTGGCTCACCTTAAAGCCTGTCGCTTGTTCAACGTCTGGCAGTCGCATCACGCGGCGGGTGGTGTTTTGGGTAGTGTTCATGGGTAACGCCCTCTGGCTTTCTGTGTAAGCCATTAGAACGCTGTTTTAAAACAATAAAAATTTGTCTACTAGCACAACGGGGCTTCTACTAGCAGACGGGTTGTTTTATGTCTGTTTTTGTGCCTTGGCTTCATCATCAAAAGCCTTAGCCCATTGCTTTAGGGTGTCTTCAATGACGGTTAGGTTCAATTCCTTATCAATCACACGCACAGCACCAGCACGGCTTTTCCGTTGGTGACCGCGCCATGTATAAGGTGGAGTGTTAAATTCGGCATAGGCCTCTAAAAATCTAGCTTTTTCATCACCGTACAAGGTATCTGCTTTGGCCTTACCGCCTTTGGCGCGTGGTTCTGTAACCGTAGTTTGGTAGGTTGACTCTGAACCCATGTAAAGGCCTTGCATCAAACCTGTGTAGTAGCTTGATTTTGATAAAAATAAGATAACTCTGTGATCACTAATTTCAGTATCTAACACCCTAATTGCATCTAACGAAAAAGCACAAGCCACAAGGTTCAATTCTGTTAAATGAGATCCATCATTGAGTGCTTTCTTAAGCCACGCGGCTTCATACTCAAACCCAATAAGTCTTTCCTGACTTTTCAGAATACCAAGTAGGTTTTGCCAGTCTTGCGGCGCATTTGATTGCTTATGTTTATCAGACTGTCGTGCGTATAGGTAGATACGCTGGATATTCATTAAGTTTTCTTTGATCTGTTTTTCTATACTCCACGATCCGTTCATGATTAAGCTCCTATTTTGAATCGTACAAGGTTGCTGTGATCCACTGGGGCGGTGGCGTATGCCGTCCATTCATCCATCAAGCGGCGGCGTTTCTCTAACAGGTCGCCACGCCTGTAGCTGGCCTCTACAGCACTGGTAAGCGTGTGGGCTAATGCCTGTTCGCATACGTCACGCGGGTGGTGGGTGCATTCCCCCGCCCAATCTCTAAAGGTTGATCTAAAGCCATGTACGGTGTACTGGCTATAGCCCATGTAATGCGTGAATAGGCGGTGCATTGTTGCGGTGGATATTGGCCGCCCTGCCTTCATGCCTGTGAAGATATGCGGGTTAGATTCGATCCGCTCTAGGCTATCCAATAGGGCAAGCATGGCGGCGGTCAAGGGTATGCGGTGTTCTTTTTTAGCTTTCATACGGTGGGCGGGTATTGTCCACAAATTCGCCTCTCGGTTGATTTCGTCCCATCTGGCATTACATACCTCACTGGTACGGCATGCGGTCAAAATCAAAAAATGTAAGGCTTTGGCACTTTGGGTGGCGTGTTGTCTAAGTTCCTGTATAAACATCGGTAAATCGTTGTAAGGCATCGCGGGGTGGTGTTTGACCACCTGCTTTTTGTTATATCGCGGCAATATGCTTTCTAAGTTGCCCTGCCATTCGGCTGGGTTGTCGCCTGTGCGTAGCTTCAGGGCTTTGGCGGCTCTCAAAATACTCTCTATGCGCCCTCTCACACGGTTGGCGGTTTCTGGCTTGTTCTGCCAGATCGGTTGTAGGATTTTCAGCATATCGGCTGTGCTTATGTCTTGTACCGACTTTTGTCCGATCACAGGATAAGCATAGGTGGCTAATGTGTTTTCCCATTGTTGGCGGTGTTTTTGGTTTTTCCAGCTTTCTAAGCGTCCTTCTAGGTATTGGGCTGCCATCTGTTCAAACGTCACGCCATTGGCCGCCTGATACGCTTTCAGGGCTGCCAGTCTGTCGCGTTCTGTGATTGGGTCTATCCCGTCTGCGATCAATTTACGCGATTCGGCCACCTTTGCTCTGGCATCTGCCAACGATACCAGCGGATAGCTGCCTAGCCCCATATCGCGGCGTTTGCCATTCATTTGGTAGCGGTGCATCCAATTGGCCGCGCCCTTGCCATTGAGCTTGAGAAATAGCCCTCCACCATCGCTATGGCTGCCTGCTTTGCCTGCCTTGACTATGCTGGCTAGTTGCTGCTGTTTTAACTGTGCCACTTGGTCGCCCTCCACGATACCCCACACCTTTCCCCACAAAGTATAGCGGCTTTGGGTGGGCTTATGTGTAATAGAGTGGAAAAGTGATAGACGGAAAGCCTTGTATTTATTGGCTTTATGATTAGCGTGTGTAGCATCTTGGCTTTACATGGAATCAGATCAGGCGGATCTCTCTCACCGCCATATATGTAACATAAAGCCCTGACTATTCAGGGCTTTTTTGTGAAAAATCCTAAAATAACGCACAGAACACCCCACACTCGCCCCCTGCTTACCCATAACGCATCCACACCAGCAGCCCCGCAAACAGCAACGCTGCGCCCGCCATCACGCGATTAAACTGCAAGCCCCAGCGCACTGAATAGCCAGCAGGAAACTCGACAGGTTTTAGGCTGTTCAAGACGATCTGATGCTGGCGAGTCGCTGCCCATAGGACGATGGGTGAGAGCAGCATAAAAAAAATCCCGATCCAAAAGGTGATTGCAGCATGTACAGGATCGAACAGCGCAGGCTGTATGACTTGCATCAGTAAGCCGGAACGCTCGACCACAAAGCCAAATGCCATTAATGACAAACTGGTGCGATTCCATGCCAGCAAGGTGCGTTCGGCCGCAAACAGCACGCGCGGATCATTTAAATCAGACATGTTTTCCTCCTCATAGATCGAATGCTTTTTCAGAATAGACCTTTCGACTGAAAATACGCTGGATCGTTTGTGTGGATCAAGGTATAGAATAAATCGTGTTCGTCTGTGACTTCATCCTGATATGACTAAGCTCAACACTATCCTGATCATCGGCGCAGGCATCGGCGGCCTGACCTGCGCACTGGCTTTACAACAACACGGCCTACGCCCGATTATCCTCGAACAAGCCGAACAACTCGGCGAGGTCGGTGCAGGCATTCAACTCAGCCCAAACGCCATGTCGGTGCTGAATAAACTCGGACTGGAAGACCGGCTAAAAACGGTCGGTTTTTTACCACAAGGTATCCAAAGCAACCACTGGAAAACCGGCAAAATCCTGACTCAAGTGCCATTTGCACCGCTTGGTTTTCATGCACAATACCTGCATATCCATCGGGCGGATTTGCATCAAATTTTGCGCGATGCCGTACAAGCCAATGACCCTGTCTGTATTCGTACCCATCAGCGGGTCGCCTTGGTCAATTGCGCCCAAACTCAACTGACCCTCGACAGCGGCGAGGTCTTGTCTGCGGATTGGATCATCGGTGCGGATGGGATTCGCTCACGTTGCCGCGATGCAGTACTTGGACAGACACAAGCCGCACGTTTTACCGGTAATGTCGCATGGCGTGGTCTGTTGCACCGCGATAGCGTACCGGCACATCTACATCCCAGTCCATACGCCAATCTATGGATGGGCGCAGGCGGCCATGTGGTCGCCTACTATGTGCGCGGTGGCGAATGGATTAATTTTATTGCGGTGCGAGAGCAAGACGACTGGCAAGATGAGTCGTGGCAATCACCGGCGCATTTGGCAGTATTGCTCGGTGAATTTGCCGGTTGGGACAGTAAGCTACTCGATCTGATGGCGCACAGCGATCCGAAGCAATGCTACCGTTGGGCGTTGTTTGACCGTGACCCGATCAGCACGTGGTCGAATCATCGCACCCTGTTGCTCGGCGATGCGGCACATCCGATGCTGCCGTTTGTGGCGCAAGGCGCGGCGATGGCCATTGAAGACAGTTGGGTACTCAGCCAGCTATTGGCGCAGACCGCCACTGATCAACTCGATGCCGATCAAGTCGGCACACGCTATCATGCCTTACGGGCGGATCGTTGTGCACGCGTACAACAGTTGGCACGCGACAACATGCAATTGTTTCACCATCGGATGCCGTTGCTGCGTTTTGGCCGAGATCTGGTGGCGCGAGGCATGAACGCGATCAGTCCTGTGGTCGCGACCAAGCGGGTGGCATGGATTTATGACTGGCAAGCGACGGATCTGAGTATGACAACTGATTGACAAAATAAAGGCGCAGGCTTAAATTTGCTGCGCATCACCTTGATAGACCAACCAACATTTGGCACAACACTTAGGACGACCACAATGAAAAAACTCTTTTGGGCATCAACGATTGCAATGGCACTGAGCACGACTGCACAGGCTGGTTGGGGTGACTTGCTAAACGCCGCTGCACAGGTCGCTGGCGGTGCAATGGCACAACAGCAACAACCTGCCGCACAACAAAACGCCGCCCCTGCGGCCACTGCAACTGCCGCAGTCGCGCCAATTGCCACCTATGAACTTGAAGGCATGAGCTGTGCTACCCTGCAAGTCAACAGCCGCCAAGCCAAACGTGACCTCGAAGCCAACCGTGCCAAGCTGCAACAACTGGATGCCTTGGTCAAAGATCCGGCCTACCAACAACAAAAAAGCTCAGAAGCCACCACCAACATGATCGGCGGTTTGATGAGTCAGTTTGGTAAAGGTTCAGCCGCCGAATATGGCCGTGCCATGACTCAAAACAGCACCAGCGCGTCTGTCAATGCCGATATCGAGCTACAACTGGCACTGAACAAAAAGCACACCGCTGACGTCGAAAACATCGACATTTATTTGTCTGAGAAAAAATGCGGTCGCTAATCACCGCACTGAATCAATCCGCCAAATAGCGACTGCTGTTTGGCGGTTCTTTTATATAGATTGTGCCGCTAAAACCCGCCGACTGACAAACTCACGCCGCGCACCACTAAGCGGATCGGTAAACGCAATCGACCGCGCTAACAACTGCAACGGTTGACTAAAGTCATCGCCTTTATCGGCCTGAAGCACCGGATAAAATGGATCGTTCAGAATACCCAACTCCAGCGCCGACAAATGCACCCGTAACTGATGCTGCTGGCCAGTCTTGGGAAACAGTCGATAATGTGCTGTGTCGTTTCTGAGAATTTGGATTAACTCAATCCGTGTTTCGGCATTCGGTGCAACATCATGCCGCTCGGCCATCACAAAAAATGGC
Source organism: Moraxellaceae bacterium (assembly GCA_049301135.1). Classification (GTDB taxonomy): domain Bacteria; phylum Pseudomonadota; class Gammaproteobacteria; order Pseudomonadales; family Moraxellaceae; genus JAYXXU01. The sequence goes on from JBAQKP010000218.1 coordinate 17,400, forward strand.
TTCTCACGCTTATATAAAAAGCTACTGCGGGTCAGCGGAAAATCTAGCTCTGACCGATACGCTGCGACCGCCTCATACACTTTATCGACCTGCCGCTCGGCAAACAGCCGATGATACTGCGGGCTAGTCTTGGGGTTGCGCGAAAACAGCAACACCCCTGCGGTTTCACGGTCTAACCGATGTAGAGGCGCAATCTCAGCCTCGTTAAACTGTTGTTTGAGCCGTGTCAGTGCAGTCTGCCGCACATAACGTCCGGCTGGATTGGTCGGCAAAAAATGCGGTTTATCCACCACAATCAAGTCGGCATCGACGTGCAAAATCTCCAATTCAAACGGAATCGGCGTTTCATGCAGCAACTCACGATAGTAGAGCAAGCGACGCTGCGGAACATAGGTGGCATCAGTTGGAATCGGTGTGCCATCCAGCCACAACACCGAGCCTTCTTGCATACGTTCATGCCAATACTCGCGCGAAATCATATCGAACCGCGCCGCCAAAAAATCCAACACCAGCGGCCAATCACCCTGCGGCAGCCAGACTTTGCACGGGCTGACCCCATCACGCATCAGTTTGTCCGGCTGATCGACCTTGAGACGACGGCTCAACGCTGCGAGTTTCCACGCATATAGCCATTATCGGCCAAAAACGCTAAATCAATACCCGACGGTTTGGCGTAGCTTGCGCCATGATTGGCCTGTTGATCGGCAGCTTTGTCGCCCAACAATAGACGTTCCATATAGCGCGCCAACAGATCCACTTCCAGATTGACATGACTGCCCAGCGTCCAATCCCCAATGGTGGTCTGATCGGCAGTATGCGGCACGAGGTTGAGACTCAGCACATTGCCATTCAAGTGATTGATGGTCAGGCTAATGCCATCGACCGTGATCGAGCCTTTTTCGGCCAGATAACGTGCCAACTCACGCGGTGCAGTCACTTCAAAATACAACGACCGTGCGTCTTTACGCACGAGGGTAATTTCACCCACGCCATCGACGTGACCGCTGACCAGATGCCCACCGAGTCGCGTGGTCGGCAGCAGGGCTTTTTCGAGGTTAACGCGTGTGCCGCTGCGCCAGTGTTTTAGCGTGGCACGGTTTAAGGTTTCGACCGACACGTCAGCGGCATACCAATCACGCCCAAACGCCACCACTGTTAAGCAGATGCCATTGGTCGCAATCGAATCGCCGAGTTTGACGTCGCCCATATCGAGATGACCGACCCCGATCATCAAGCGGACGTCGCCACCTTGTGGCTGTACCGACTGCACTGTACCAACCGCTTCAATAATGCCAGTAAACATTTGGATTTCCTTAAAAATCAGTTTCAACGATCAAATTCAACTTTAACACGATGACACCCCTTCACGCGCCACACCACCCAATTCCGCAAAATGCCACAACTGCGCCATCAATTGCTCGACCGTCTGGTTAGAAAGCCGCTCGGTATTGGTCACCACAATAAACTCCAGCGTGCGCGCCCGATCCGACTGGCGTTGCCGACTGACCCGATAGCGTGGCACATCTTGCGTGACCAGACTGACCTGCCCGCGTGCCAGATTGGCCGCCAGCAAGCTCGGCAGATCAATATTACCGTCGGTGCTGTAACTGGTCAGAATAAAACGCGCATTCAGCGTCGCAATCAACTGCTGATAGGCAACACTGGCTTTTTTGCTGGAGTTATAGGCGCTCGGCCGCTCGGTGCGCCATGCCCGATCAATCCCGCTTTTATAACCGGCATGCATCGGCGCAGGGGTATACGGCTTATTCCACAGCGTTAAGGCATTCAAAATATGATAATTACTGGCATACGCATGCTGATTGTATGGCGGGTCTAAATACACCACATCGACCGGCTCGGGCAGTTGTGCCGCGAGCTTTTCTGCCAACACTGCCGCATCGACACAGTGCATCTCGGCCGGTATCGGCGACGCATGAAACACACTCGGCGTCAGCCACAACAGCGAATCAATCCGATCCAGCGCCGTTGCGGTTTTGCCACCCCAGCCTTGATGAAAGCTTTTAAACAAACCACTGGTATTACTGACAAAACTCGCCGAATACAACAGCGGCGACAGCAACGCACTCATCTCGGTCGAACCAATCAAGCCGTCATATTGCCAGAGGGCAATCTGCTCGCGCATCGCATCTAAGCGCATGCCGTTATGCCGCTTAAAAAACAAGCGATCTTGCTGCACATCATATTGTGCATCGTCACGCGGACAAAAAGTCTGCGTCAACCAGCCCTCGACCGGCGCAAGCTGATTGAGGGCATCCAGAGCCGCTTGATAACCCCCAAGGGCAGCAAACTCAGGGGCTTTTTGGCAACCGATCACCGCATCGGTCAGCGCAAAGCTATACGGCTCCCAGTCGTTGGCGATCACCTGATAGCCGAGTTGCCGCGCCAAACGCGACACCACCCCACTGCCCGCAAACAGATCGACAAACACCGGCGCGGAAGCTCGACCAGCCGATTTGGCCGGACGAGTCTGTGCCAACGCCGATAAAATCAACGGCAGCAAACGCCGCTTATTGCCTAGATACGGCACAAGCTGATGAAACACATAGTCCTCTGTAGTACGCGCCGCGTGTCGCCGCTTGTGGTACAGCAGAGCATCGGTCATCGACGTGGCCGCAAGATCAGCCGAATATCATCACCAACTGGCTGCATCTCGACCAGATCAAAGCGCAACTGCTGCGCCATCTGCATCAACGGTAAACTAAACATCGGTCGCGCCGCCGAACCAAGTAGAGTTGGCGCAAGATACACAATCAGCTCATCGACCAGACCGGCCTGCAAAAATGCCGCGCCCAACGTCGCACCGGCTTCGACCAGTACATCTCGAATTTGTTTGTCGTCGCGTAGACGATTCAACAGATCGGCCAGCGGAATCTCTGGCCATGTTTCAACGCCTGCAAGCTGCGCTGCACCGACCAACAGCACTGAGTCCGACTGCTGTAATAACTGCGCATCGGCAGGCATACGGCCTTGCCGATCTAACACCACCCGTAACGGCTGTGGAATCTCAGCCAACGGCGTACCATCTGCAACTGCCCGCACGTTCAGCAACGGATCATCGGCCAGAATCGTGCCAATTCCCGTCACCACTGCGCCACTGATCGCCCGCCAATGCTGCACCTCTGCCCGCGCCGCTGCGCCAGTAATCCACTTCGACTCACCGGAAGACATCGCGGTGCGCCCGTCCAGACTCGCGGCGACTTTGAGGCGGACATATGGACGGCCACCGGCCATCACCTGCAAAAAACCCGCGTTCAATGCGCGTGCTTCCGCTTCACATACGCCGACCGTGGTTGCAATTCCAGCAGCTTCCAGTCGCGCCCGTCCGATACCGGCCACTTGTGGATTGGTATCGAGACTCGCCATCACCACCCGCGCCACACCAGCCTCAATTAAGGCATTGGCGCACGGCGGCGTACGGCCAAAGTGTGCACACGGCTCCAGCGTCACATATGCCGTTGCACCTTTGATCTGTGCATGCGCCTGCTCAGCGGCCTGACGCAAGGCAAACACCTCAGCATGCGGTTGACCGGCTTTTGGATGAAAACCCGCACCGATCAACTGACCGTCTTTGACCAATACACAGCCGACCGCAGGATTGGGGCGCGTGGTGTATTGGCCGCGCTTGGCCAGCGCCAACGCCTGCTGCATCCAATACTGATCAGACGCAACTGCATCAGCGGTCAGCGACTTTGCTTCGGTCAAAGGGCTTTCGATCACATTACTCATGGGTCACGCTGTCCTGTATCGGTGGCTCTACAATCGGGCTGCTCAGTACGGGTTGGCCGAGTCGATCAATCTCCGTTTTAAACGCCTCAATGTCCTGAAAATCTCGATACACCGAGGCAAACCGCACATACGCGACCGAGTCTAAGGTTTTTAATGCCCGCATCACCGCCTCGCCAATCTGACGTGCGGGGATTTCGCGTTCACCCAAGCGGCGCAAGCTCTGACCAATCTGCGCAATCGCAGTATCAATCTGATCGAGGCTGACCGGCCGTTTTTGCAGCGGCAAGGTTAACGAACGGCGCAACTTGGCCTCATCAAATGGCTCAATCCGACCGTTTGATTTGATCACGCGTGGCATCACCACTTCCATGATCTCAAAAGTGGTAAAGCGCTCGCCACAGCTTAAGCACTCGCGCCGTCGCCGAATCTGCCGACCTTCCGCCGCCAAGCGCGAATCAATCACCTTACAATCAGGCGCATTACAAAACGGACATAACATAGCGCAACCGCCTGCGTGAATTTACCCTGACAGTTTAGCATTTTGCACAGGGCAATCGCATTTACACAGCGACTACATTTCAGTTGTCAGAACGCCGCTGCGACTGCCGTCCAAGTTACATGATCACCACCCTCGACAGACTGATCGGTCGTCGTGCTGGTGTTTACTTTTTGACTGAGGATTCACTCATGCAACTGAACCGTTTGATCCAAACCAGCACCCTTGCCGGTCTCCTGTTGAGCATTGCCAGTGTCGCCCAAGCGCTGACCTTTGAGCCATTTACCGAAAGCCGCTTTAAAGCCTTACAAGCCGAAAACAAGCCCGTACTGATTGATGTGAATGCCAAATGGTGTTCCACCTGTAAGGCGCAAGGACTGGTACTCGACTCCTATCAACGCCAATATCCCAGCAGTGGCATCACCGTATTAAAAGTCGATTTTGACAGCCAAAAACGCTGGGTCAGTCATTTTAAAGCGCCACGGCAATCCACCTTTGTCTCGTTTAAAGGCAAAGAACAGGTCGATTTTAGCGTCGCCGAAACCCGTGCCAGCGAAATCTTTAAACAGCTCGATATGCTGCGTGGCGTGTCCGCCAGCCCAACTCGTCCAGCCAGCAGCACACCGAGCAGCACAGAACAGCCCAAACTCGGGTTTTTTGAACGGCTATTTCAGCGCTCATAACCCATTGGTATCAAGGAGTGATCTCACATGAGCTTAGAAGTTGCAGCGATTCCACTGGCGTTTTTGGCCGGTGTGCTCGGCGTACTGTCACCCTGTGTCTGGCCGCTGATTCCGATAGTGATGGGCTCCGCCGCCGGTAAAAGCCGCTTTGGTCCCTATGCGCTTGCGCTCGGACTGAGCGTTTCCTTTGCGATTGCAGGGACGTTACTGAGCTTTTTATTGGTCAACGCCAATCTTGATCCTGAGCTATTTCGGTATTTTGCTGCCGTATTGTTGATTCTGGCTGCACTCAGCTTGATCAGCAGTCAGCTTGGCGAGTGGATTAGTATTAAGCTGTCTGGCCTCACGGCGCGTTTTAGTCCATCTGGTGACGGTCAGACGGGTTGGCTCGGTCAATTTGGACTAGGACTACTGCTGGGCTTGGTCTGGCTGCCTTGTGTTGGCCCGACACTGGGTGCGGCGATTGCGTTAGCGTCGATTGGTCAACAAATGGGCACAGCGTTTTTGGTGATGCTGAGCTTTGGGATCGGCACGGCGCTGGTGCTGCTGATTGCAGGCTTGGTATCGGCCAAAGCCCTGAAAAAACTCAAGCCCGAATTCCTACAAAACAGCGTCAAGGTCAAAAAAATGCTTGGCTGGTTACTGCTGGTGCTGGGGCTTCTGGTCTTGACGGGTCTGGATAAACAGCTGGAAATCTTGGCCTTAGGCATCATTCCTGAGTGGGCAACCACGCTCTAACAACAAACAACGCCCATCATGCCCTGCCGTAGCGCGGGGCATTGTGCTGCGTGGGGGCTGCTTTAGTGAAGTAATTGACGACTGCGCCTATTTTGGCTTAATCATTTGTCGATTTGATCTGGTTTTTCTGCGTCCACTGATGATGAATCTGCCGAAGCCTGCATCGACTCGGGGCTGTGATAGGCGCGGTACTGTTTGGCCAAGTCACTGAGCTGCTCGATCTGTTTACCAAAACGCCGACACGGCGTACACAAGCTGATATGTAGGTTCAGCGATAATTTTTCGTTTAAATTCAGCGGACGATCTTGTCGCTCGGACAACAACTGCGTGGCTTGCCGACAGTTCAACATGCACAATCCTCCTGCAACATCCATTTGTTTTCTAGGCACTCACGCAACTTCAGCCGCGCCCGATAGATCAACACATGCAGATTACTGACGCTGAGTGCCAACTTGCTGCAAATCTTATCAGTTTCAAGCTCAATAAACTCCCGCAACATAAACACCTGCGCTTGTTGGGCGGGTAGATGGGTCAAACAGGACTCAAACACCTGCCAAAACTGCTGATTTTCAGCCGACCGATCCGGCAAACTCCACGCCACCGGACGCTCAGTCATGTGCCAATGGCCTTTATCATTAAACAACTGATCCATGCTGGCCTGCTCAGTGTCCTCATCGTGGAATAAACTGGAAATCGGTGTCAGCTGCTGTTGCTTGCGCAATTGATCAACGATTTTGTTTTTCAAGATGGCAAACACCCACGTCTTAAACGCCGACTGCCCCGCAAAGGAATCCACATGTTTAAACGCACTGATTAACGCCTCTTGCACCGCATCTTCCGCCAGTTGCACATCGGCCAACTGTAAAGTCGCAAACTTCAACATCTGCAAACGTAACCCTGCAATAAAACGGGCATCCTGCATCAGTTGACGCTGCGGATTGGCATGCGGGGCGGTGTTGTGACTTGTCATGGCTTATCTCTTGGCGGACGACCGGCGGCAGCCTAGCATCGCACAACACACATGACAAAAACCGCAGACGGCGTAGATTTTATTGACTGACATCAAGCAGGATCTATGCAGCGTAACAGCCCGCGCTGCTGTAGCCATAACCCGACATGCTGTAGCCACTCCTCGACTTGCACGGCCGCCAGCTGCGGCAGCATCTGTTGCAACTGCTGACCCAGTCTGTCCCAATCAATCACAGCCGCATGCTGTATCCATTCGAGCAATACTGCCGCAATCGGTTGTACCGGCTCCACTCGCACCTGATCCATTTGATCACGCCAAGCCACCACCACACTCGGCGCGGGTGCAAAATCAGCACGGATCACATCGCCGACCTGCCACTGATACACCGGCCATTGATAGGCCAGCACCCAGATTGGCGCACTCAGCGCCAACTGAAACAGTTGCGTCGGTTGGATAAGTTGCGTCAACAGCTCATTGAACGATTCGGTTAGCAACTGCGAGGGGTCTGGCCATGTAAACTCCACCAGATCCAAATGCAGCTCCAGCCATTCAACCTGCAATAACTCGGTCAACCACGGATAATCCTGTAGCACCGGATGCTCGACCTCACTGAGGTAGTCGCGAAAATGTAGCGAAATATCCAGATAAAACGGCGACTCACAACGCCCAAAACTAAAAAAATCAGCCTTTAACTGTTGCCAAGTCTGCGCGGGTAACAGCGACTGTGCGACCGGATACACCCGATCGACAAACTCGCAGACATTGTTAAACAACAACTCACGATAGACCTGCATGCGCGACAACGCCACCTGATCCGGCAACGGCTGCTGTTCAGGCTGCCGAATCCAATCACAAAACACCCGCTGAACCTGCTGAAAATTAGCCGACATGCTGTGTCCATCCGTCCGGTTGGCCAGCCTCGCCCTGTCTGCAATGCTGTCTAAAATCCTGTGGGCTGCTGATGCGCTGTGCTGCGGCGACTTGGCGGCGACCAATCTCAGCCACTTCCTGTAATAAGATTGGCAGTGGCGGCAGGTTAAAATCTCGCTCTAATAATGTCGGCTTGACCCCCATCACATCATAGGCTTGATCCAGCAGCCGCCACACCGGATCGGCCACATCCGCGCCGTGCGTGTCGATCAGCAAATCCGTCGCCTCGACATAATGCCCCGCCACATGCAGATAACGCACCCGCTCGGCGGGCATCGCCTGAATAAACGCCAACGCGTCTGAGCCGTGATTGATACTATTCACATAGATATTATTCACATCCAGCAACAGCTCACAATCGGCCTGCTGCACGACGGCACGCACAAACTCAGCTTCGCTCATCTCGGCATTTGGCATCGCATAGGTGGAGACATTTTCCAGCACCAAACGCCGCCCCAAAATCTCCTGTACCTGCTGCACCCGATCCACCACATAACGCACGGCGGCGGGGGTCATCGGAATCGGTAACAAATCATACAGATAGCCACCATCATTGGTATAGCTCAGATGCTCTGAATACACCTGCACCTGATAACGCTCTAAGAAGCTTTTGATTTTTTTGACAAACTCGACATCTATCGGCTGTAAGCCACCAATCGACAACGACAAGCCGTGACAGACGAGCGGACAGTCTGCGGACAATCGCTGCAACTGCTTGGCATGACGACCACCAAAACCCAACCAGTTTTCGGGGGCAATCTCTAAAAAATCTGGCCGAATACCCGCTGTATGATCAACCAAAGTCTCAGCCAAAAACTCAGCCAAAAAGTCTCGGCGCAGCCCTAAACCTGCACCCAACAGTCCTGCGCTCATCTCGGCATCCTATTGAATCTGCTGATCAAAACACCATACGCATTTGGCGTGTTGCTGGAACGAGCCAAACAGCGCTCCAGCAGCACCACATCTGGCTTATTTTGCACCACCACATTTAGCTTCACCACAACGTGCATCCGCCGCTTTGGTTGCATCAGCAGGTTTTGCTGCACCACATTTACCTTCACCACAGCTGGCATCGGCCGCTTTGGCAGCAGCAGGTTGCGCTGCACCACATTTGCCTTCACCGCAGCTGGCATCAGCGGCTTTGGTCATGGCTGCGGCAGGTTTCATGGTTGTACTACAGGCGGTCAGACCGGTACCACCGGTCAGCGCGATAACCAGCAAGCTGGCAACAGGGGTGATTGAGCGGAGTTTTGACATGATGGCGTCCTTAAGTCATAGAAAAATTGAATGCGCACAGCACCTGCTGCGAACTCACTGATATAGACGGCTGGACGCAGGATTTCTTACATGAATTTAAGCTAAAAACACTAAAAATATTGTTGTCGCGGCAAAGCCGACTCACTCACGCCACGCATTAGCGCGGCTGCTGCCGATCATCAAACACCATCACTTGGTTACGCCCTGCACCTTTGGCTTGATACAAGGCTTGATCGGCACGACTGATCAAGTCCTGCACACTGATGGATTGCTCGTCTTTACGCGGAATCATCCGCGCCACGCCGATACTCACGGTGATTGGTCGATTCGGAAACTCCTCATCCTCAATACGTCGCCGCAGCCGCTCCGCCACTTGTAATGCCGTGCGGGCGGTGGTTTCGGGCAGAATCAGCATGAACTCCTCACCGCCATAGCGCGCCGCAAAGTCCGTGGTTCGGCAACTGTCATACAGCAATGCTGCCACTTGTTGCAGTACCAAATCACCGGCCGGATGACCAAACTGATCGTTGTACGGTTTAAAATAATCGACATCAATCAACAGGATCGACAGTGGCTGATGCAATTTCATGCAATCTTGATGCGCATCGGCCAGATACTGATCCAGCGCCGCCCGATTGCCGATTTTGGTTAGGCGATCTGTCCGACTCTCGGTCAACAACTGCCGATTGTGCTGCTCTAATAACACCTGATAGTTGGATAACTCACGCATTTGCACAGCACGCTCGGACAGTAATTCGCGGATTTCACGATTACGATAGCGGAGCTCAAGCAGTTGCATGACTTGTCGCGCGAGTGCCGCCATCGCCTGTTTTTGCGCGTCATTGACTTGCTTGGGCTGATAATCCACCACACACAAGCTGCCAATCACCTGCCGATCTGCGGTGAGCAGTGGTGCACCCATATAAAACCGAATCGCAGAATCCACCATCATGTCTGGGTGCTTGCCAACAATCGCATCGTCACGCGTATCGGGGATCACCAACACCGCATCTGGATGATCGACCAAACGATTACAAAAGGTCTTATGCCGTGGTACTTGATCGACATCCAAGCCGACCTTGGCTTTAAACCATTGCCGGTCGTTGTCATCTAAGAGGCCAATAATCGCGACCGGCGTGCCTGCAATGCACGAAGCAATCTCGACCACGTCGTCATAGGCAGGCTCGGGTAAGGTATCTAAAATATTGTAGCGAGCCAAAGCCGCTAAACGCTCTGCTTCCTGCTGTTTTGAGCGACGTTTGATCAGACTACGCATGGATTGATCCTGTACTCAACATCCTGTCTATATGCCGCTACATCGTAACACGCAGGATCATACACACCACAAAAACCCGATCACCAAACAACAACGGATGCCGAAGCATCCGTTATGTGGCGTATCCCCTGATCAGATCAGGTTAATGTACCTGTATTACTCGATCCGCTCACCGTGTTGTGACACATCCAGACCTTCACGCTCTTCTTCTTCAGTGACACGCAGACCCATTACGAGATCAATCACTTTGAGGATAATAAAGGTCATAATCGCGCTGTACGCCACAGTGGCCAGTACGCCTTCTAACTGAATCCACATCTGCGCCATCATGGTCGGCACTTCTGCTGGATCTTTGCCAGTGATTGCGGTGCTGACGAATACGCCAGTGAGCAATGCACCCAAGATACCGCCGACACCATGCAGACCAAACGCATCCAGTGAGTCATCGGCTTTCAGCATACGCTTGAGTGAGGTGGCTGCCAAGAAGCACACCACACCACAGATCACACCGATGGCCAATGCACCACCGACATCAACGAAACCAGCGGCTGGAGTGATGCCGACCAGACCAGCAACCGCACCTGAGGCTGCACCCAACACAGAGGCTTTGCCACGCGCAATCCGCTCTGCTGCCATCCACGCCAATGCACCCGCAGCGGCTGCAATTTGCGTGACGACCATCGCCATCGCCGCAGTACCACCGGCTGACAGGGCACTGCCGCCGTTAAAGCCAAACCAACCCACCCACAACAGGCTTGCACCGATCACGG
>JBAQKP010000219.1:0-3610 GCA_049301135.1 Moraxellaceae bacterium
CCTTCGACAAACTCGAGGAATGCGCCACCACCGGTTGAAATATAGCCCATCTGATCCGTAACGCCATACTTGTCGATGGCGGCAAGCGTATCACCACCACCTGCAATAGAAAAGCCCTGACTGTCGGAAATAGCTGCCGCTAATGTTGCTGTACCGTTGCCAAATGCATCCACTTCGAACACGCCGACAGGTCCATTCCACAGGATGGTTTTGGCATTTTTGAGCAGGTCAGCAAACTGAGCAGCGGTCTTTGGGCCTACATCCAAAATCATGTCATGGTCTGCAACATCACTGATATTCTTCGTGATTGCAGGTGCGGACTGGACAAACGCCATAAAGTCACCGGTCATCTGACTGGCATCAATCACCACCACATCGACCGGCAATGGCACAGAGACTTTTGCTGCAATCGCTTTGGCGGTATCAATCAGGTCTTTTTCGCACAACGATTTACCAACATTATACCCAGCCGCCGCCAAAAACGTATTGGCGATCCCACCACCGACGATCAACTGATCACAGATTGTGGACAGCGAGGTCAGAACATCCAGCTTGGTCGATACTTTCGAACCGGCGACGATGGCGACCATCGGACGCTCTGGGGCTTGCATGGCTTTGCCAAGGGCATCCAATTCAGCTGCAAGCAGTGGACCTGCACAAGCGATTTTGGCAAAACGCGCCACGCCTTCGGTTGATGCCTCGGCACGGTGCGCTGTCCCAAACGCATCCATCACAAACACATCAGCCAGTGCGGCATATTGCTGCGACAGCTCTGGGCTGTTTTTCTTTTCGCCACGATTAAAGCGCACGTTTTCGAGCAAGACCACTTGACCGGCGGCAACATCCAAACCGTTTAAGTAGTCGGTTTTCAACTCAACAGTTTGGCCGAGCGCTTCGCTCAGGTAAGCTGCAACGGGCGCGAGCGAGTTTTCGGCACTCGCCTCGCCTTCGGTTGGACGACCCAAATGTGAGCAGACGATGACGGCAGCGCCTTGTGCCAGCGCTTGCTGAATGGTTGGCACAGCCGCACGTAGACGCGCATCACTGGTAATCACGCCGTTTTTGACCGGTACATTTAAGTCTTCGCGAATCAGGACACGCTTGCCTTGTAGGTCTTGTTCAGTCATGCGTAAAAAATTCATACACGCTCACTCGTCTTGGATCAGCAACAGGATGCGCGGATTTTAGTGTAATTTTGGGCAAAAATGCAGGGGTTTATCGGTGATATTGGCGTTTGGTGGGTCTAAATGCGGGTCTGCTCGATCTGATGCGATCAAAAAAATGGCCAGTACATGCGACTGGCCATTTAGAATCAGCGGACGCTGTCGATTACACAACGGTCAAGCTGACATCGACATTGCCACGCGTTGCATTGGAATACGGGCAGACTTGATGGGCTTTTTCGACCAGCTCCACCGCTTCGGCATGATCCATGTCAGGAATACTGACTTGCAGGGCAACGGTAATCATAAAGCCGGTTGGAATTGGACCAATACCAACATCGCCAGTGACTGCGGTTTCGTTCGGTAGCTTAACTTTGGCTTGACCGGCGACAAACTTCAACGCGCCCAGAAAACACGCTGCATAACCAGCCGCAAACAACTGCTCAGGGTTAGTACCTGCACCACCCATGCCGCCGAGTTCTTTTGGGGTGGAGAGCGTCACTTCCAGTGCGCCATTGTCTGAACGCGCTTGGCCTTCCCGACCACCGGTTGCCGTGGCGTGTGCGGTATATAAAACTTTATCCGGCTGAATAGCCATAACATAACTCCTGTTTCAATGCGGAATGAACGTCCAGAGCCGACCGATTGTTATACGCTGACCGACTTGGCCTGATGCAATCTAGCGCAGTATTAAATCGCGTGCTATTTAATTTAGTTTAAAAACACAAAAACCCAACACTGTACCAGTCGCCTACCATCAGTCACTTATCAGGGTACGGGCTGCAACAGACCATCGCGCAACTGCTCTAACTGGGCTTTAAGCTGCTGTAACTGTTCAAGGCTCAATTGACTACGCTTCACCACTTGCGGCGGAATATCCAGCGCAACGTGACGTAACGCTTGGCCAGCCTCGGTCAAATACACCTGCACTTGGCGTTCGTCTTGCGCGGCGCGCTGACGGGTCAGATAGCCTTGCTGCGCTAGACGCTTCAGTAACGGGGTCAATGTGGCGGAATCAAGATACAGTCGCGTCCCAATCGCGGATACGGTCAGGCCGTCTTGCTGCCACAGCACCAGCATGACCAGATACTGTGGGTAGGTCAGCTTGAGCGGTGCCAGCAGTTGTCGATAGGCTTTATTCAAGGCCAGTGTGGTCGAATACAAGGCAAAACAGGTCTGCTGATCGAGTTGCAGGGCTTGATCGGCGGCGCTATCGGCTTGGGGGAACGTGGGTATATTCATCACGGGTATGGTAGACAAGCACTTCAGTGATTGCAAATGTCGCGTTAAGGCCGCCACGCTGAGCATTATCGACATTGAGTACCTGCGAGATTGTGCCTAGACTCAAGCTCAAACCGAGATGTTCGAGTCAGCGCTATGGATCTTGCCCAAGCCGTCACCCAGCAACTGTATCAGATTATGCCTGCCACCGAGCGACAGGGCTTGTATGTCCGTGACGTGAGTCTGCCGCAGGTGTCGTGTGTGATGCCGTTTAAGCCGAATCAGTTGCGGCCGGGCAATACGCTGTCGGGCCCAACCATGATGACCTTGGCCGATGTGTGTATGTATGCGTTGATTTTGGCGATTGATGAACAGCAAACCATGGCGGTGACGCAGGATTTTCAGATTCATTTTTTGAGTCGGCCTGAGCCACAGGATTTGGTCGGGACGGCGACCGCGCTGAAGATCGGGCGGCGTTCGATTGTGATGCGGGTGGATCTATATAGCGGCGAACGCTTGGTCGCACATGCAACCGGCAGTTATGCGTTGGCGAAGCTTGATAACTCGATTTAATCCTACTGCAAAGTCTTATTTTTAAGGTTTTAAAGATACAAAATTTCAAGTTTGCTATTTGCAGTCGGATGAAACTGCACTGCGAAATCAATCACCTCCTCGACTGTTTCATCGCAGTGCGCGGTGGTGGTGACAAACTGCTCTTCTAAATCATGAAGATCGACGCACAGCCAGTCCATTGCATCTTCCCACCCTTCAGCATATTGCCCAACCACACAAAACAACCTAATTTTTCTTTCAAGTAATCCTTTGATCATTAGGTCATCTATTTCTGAGATATACCGCCGACTAGGGACACATACGACTTTTAAAAAATCCATCGTACAGCTCCAAATCGAATCTTTACCTAGCGCACTGCTTGCAAATAACCACACAAATCAATCAACCGATTGGCGTAGCCCCATTCATTGTCATACCACGCCAAAATTTTGGCCTGCCGCCCCACTGTCATGGTTTGTAAGCTATCGACGATCAACGAAAACGGCTGATGATTAAAGTCACTCGACACCAGCGGCTGATCGGTCACATCCATAATTCCGCGATACGCCCCGAGTGCCGCAGCCGTCAGAGCGGCGTTAATCTGTGCAGCAGTCACCGCTTGTGGCATCACAATCGACAGATCAATCGCAGCGACATTGATGGTCGGCACACGA
>JBAQKP010000220.1:0-9396 GCA_049301135.1 Moraxellaceae bacterium
GTCCAATCCAATGCGCCGTGAGATTTTGCTGTGGTTAAAAACCCCAGAGCAGTATTTTCCGACCCAAGAATTGCCACATAGCCTTGGCGTGTGTGCCGGTCAGATTGATCAGCGTGCTGGCTTGTCGCAATCGACGATTTCGAATCATCTGGCGATTTTGCAAAAAGCCGAGCTGATCACCTGTCGTAAAGTCGGTCAGTGGTGTTTTTTTCAGCGAAATGAAGCCACGATTGCGGCATTTGTGGCGCAGTTGCAACTCGATTTATAAGATTTTTTCTGTGGTTTGATCATGTCCATGCAAAGCCAAATTTTGCGTGCTAGGAGGTTGCATGTCTAATTTATTTACACCACTACAAGTCGGCGCACTCACACTGCCGAACCGGATCATCATGGCGCCGTTGACCCGTTGCCGTGCCAGCGAAGGCCGCGTGCCGAATGCGCTGATGGCCGAATACTATACGCAGCGTGCCAGCGCGGGGTTGATCATCAGCGAGGCGACCTCGGTCACCCCGATGGGTGTGGGTTATCCGAATACACCGGGTATTTGGTCAGATGCACAAGTCGAGGGCTGGAAGCCGATTACCGACGCCGTGCATCAAGCCGGTGGCCGCATCGTGTTGCAACTGTGGCACGTCGGACGGATTTCTGATCCGATTTATCTGGATGGTGCGCAGCCGGTCGCGCCGAGTGCGATTCAGCCTGCTGGGCATGTCAGCTTGGTACGCCCCGAAAAACCCTACGACACGCCACGCGCGCTAGAAACCGCTGAAATTGCCGACATCGTCGCTGCCTATCGCTTGGGCGCCGAAAACGCCAAAAAAGCCGGTTTTGATGGGGTAGAAGTGCATGGGGCAAATGGCTATTTGCTCGATCAATTTTTGCAAACCTCGACCAATCAGCGCACCGATCAATACGGTGGTAGCTTAGAAAATCGCGCGCGTCTGCTGCTTGAAGTGACTGATGCCTGTATCGCGGTCTGGGGTGCAGATCGAGTCGGTGTGCATTTGGCGCCACGTCGTGATGCGCATGACATGGGCGATGCCAACCCAGCCGAAACTTTTGGCTATGTGGCTGAGCAATTGGGTCAGCGTCAGATCGCGTTTATTTGTACCCGTGAACATCAAGCCGATGACAGCTTGGCAGGCTTGATCAAAGCCAAATTCGGTGGCGTGTATATCGCCAATGAGAAGTTTGAGCAGGCACAAGCTGAAGCTGCGATTGCGTCAGGTTATGCCGATGCGGTGGCGTTTGGGGTGAAATTTATTGCCAATCCAGACTTGCCAGCGCGATTTGCCCAACATGCTGCGCTGAATACACCGAATCCCAAAACCTTCTACGGCAGCGGTCCAGAGGGTTATACCGATTATCCAGCGTTGTAAGCGTCAGGTTTAGTTCGTCAAAAGCACCGTCAGCACTGGCGGTGTGATTTGCTACAATACTCAGGATGATCGAGCTGATTCGGTCGCCTGAGCCAGTCACATGCCCCCATTTTGGTACAACCTTCTGCTGATCCTGATTCTGCCGCTGTATCGGCTGCGGGTCTGGCAACGCTCGCGCCATCAGCCGGATTATCAGGCCGAAGTCAGTCAGCGTTTTGGTGATTTTGCGCCCGCCCGCCAGACCGGTGTGGTCTGGATTCATGCGGTATCGGTTGGCGAAACCAATGCCGCCCAACCGATCATTCAGCATCTGCTCGATCAGGGTTATCCGGTGCTGGTCACCAACACCACGCGCACTGGACAAGCACGGGTACGGCAACTGTTTGCTGATCGGGTCGAATCGGTATTTTTGCCGGTCGATACGGTGGGTTTGATGACACGGTTTTTTGCGCAATATCAGCCGCGTGTGATTGGCCTGATCGAAACTGAGCTGTGGCCAAACCTGATTCAACTTGCCGCTCAGCGCAATATTCCAACCATCTTGCTCAACGCCAGATTGTCTGAAAAATCCGCCAAGGGCTATGCCAAATTTGCCAGTCTGACCCGTCCGATGCTGCAACAACTGAGTTGTATCGCGGCGCAAGATGTAGCAACGGCAGAGCGCTTTATCGCGTTGGGTGCGAATGCTCATAAAGTGCTGGTGACGGGTAGTTTAAAATTCGACTTGCAACCGCCTGAGCCAGCGTTACAGCAGGCTGAACTGTTGCGTACAACATGGCAGCTTGCTGGACGAAAAATTATCGTGGCGGCGAGTACCCACGAGCCAGAAGAAAACCAAGTTCTGAATATTTTTAAAGCACTGCATCAGCGTTACCCCGACACCTGCCTGATTATTGTGCCGCGCCATCCTGAGCGATTTGACCGCGTGGCGGATTTGATCGTAGAAAAGGGCTGGACACTGGCACGGCGTTCGGCCGGCCAAGCGATTACGCCGGATACGGCGGTGTATTTGGCCGATAGTATGGGCGAGTTATGGATCTGGTATGCGTTAGCCGATATGGCGTTTGTTGGTGGGTCACTGGCTGCAAACGGTGGCCATAATCCGTTAGAGCCTGCGCGGTTGGCCGTCCCGATTGTGATGGGGTCGCAGACCTTTAATTTTGCGCAGATTGTGCAAAGTCTGGTCGATGCCGGTGGCTTGGTGCAGGTCGCTGATGTCAGTGGCGTATATGCCACGTTTGCGGCATGGTGCGAGCAGCCTGAACAGGCCAAGCAGATCGGGCAAAACGGCTTACAGATGCTAAACGCCAATCAAGGCGCGTTGGCGCGGCAGTTGGAACTGTTGGATGGTTTGCTTGGTCAATATGAACCGGAGTTTTAATTCTTGAATTTATTATTGATTAACGAAGATCGCCTGACCGATGACACCGCAACGCTGACCGACCCGCGCCAACTCAAACATATCCAACAGCATCTCAAATTAACTGTCGGTGATTCGATTAAAATCGGCGTGCGCGATGGCTTCAAAGGCACAGCAACTGTTGCCAGCCTTTGCGACACAGCATTGATTTTAGAAAATGTTCTACTGACTGAGCCACCACCACCCAAGCTACCCCTGACCTTGATCATCGCACTGCCACGCCCCAAAGTGCTGCGCCGCTTGATCATGGACGCGGTGACGTTGGGTGCGGAGCGGATTATTTTGCTGCACAGCTATCGGGTCGAAAAAAGCTATTGGCAAAGCCCTTTTTTACAGCAAATCGATGATTATATTCAGCTCGGCTTGGAGCAAGCCGGTGATACGGTGTGGCCGCAGGTTGCCTTAAAACAGCGTTTTAAGCCATTTGTCGAGGATGAACTGCCAGCCTTGTGTCAGGATAAAATTGCTTTGGTCGCGCACCCCTACGCCGCGCAAGTCTGTCCGGCGCAGATCGAGCAGCCGTGCGTGTTGGTGATTGGCTGTGAAGGCGGGTTTATTCCGTATGAAATCGAGCTGTTGCAAAAAAATGGCTGTCAGCCGGTCAGTCTGGGCGCGCGGATTTTACGCACCGAAACCGCCGTCGCGCACCTGATCGGTCGTTTGTTTTAACCTTTCTATATTGAGACTCATTTTCACATGCGGTATTGTCGCATTCTCTTTGGTGCGACTGAATCGGATTTTACCGGCATGAATCAGATCTTCAAAATGACTGTGGTGACCAGTGCTGTATTGGCGCTTTTGGCGGGCTGCTCCAAACCAGCCGATGAGCAAACGCAGCCCGACATGGCCAGCACGGCGGCTACCAGCCCTGCTGCAAAAACCATCGTGGTCTACTCCAGCCGCAATGAGCAGTTGATTCAGCCGCTACTCAGTCAGTTTACGCAAGAAACCGGTATCAAAGTCAATCTGATCACCGACAAAGAAGGCCCGCTGATGGCGCGTCTAAAAGCCGAAGGTCAAAACTCACCGGCGGATCTGTTGCTGACGGTCGATGCAGGCAATCTGTGGCAGGCCAGTCAAGAAGGCTTGTTGCAAGAAGTCGGCTCTTCGATCCTGACCCAAAACATTCCTGCCAATCTGCGCGATCCGGCCAATCAATGGTTTGGGCTGTCGGTGCGGGCGCGCACGCTGGTACATAATCCCGATCTGGTCAAAGCCAGCGAGCTGTCCACGTATGAAGATTTGGCCGATCCAAAATGGAAAGGCAAGCTGTGCCTGCGCAGCTCTAAGAAAGTCTATAACCAGTCGTTGGTAGCGATGCTGATCGACCATCACGGCGAAGCCAAAACTGAACAGATCGTCAAAGGCTGGGTCGCCAATCTGGCAACCGATGTGTTTGCGGATGATACCAAGTTGATCGAAGCGATTGCGGCGGGGCAGTGTGGTGTTGGCATCGCCAATACGTATTACTACGGTCGCTTGGAAGAAAAAAATCCGGCGATTAAAGCCAAGATTTTTTGGGCAAACCAAGCCACCACAGGCGTACATATTAATGTCTCTGGGGCGGGTCTGACCCGTTATGCGCCGAATCCTGCTGAAGCTGCACAGTTGATCGAGTGGCTGTCTTCCGACCAAGCGCAAAACGCTTATAGCAACGAGGACAAAGAATATCCGGTGCTGGCGAGTGTGGCGGTGTCGCCGCAACTCAAGGCGTGGGGTGACTTTAAACAAGACCCGATCAACGTCGCCAAGTACGGCGAGCTTCAAACCGCAGCGGTCAAGCTGATGGATCGGGCAGGCTATAAATAGTCCTTGATTGGTTGCGGTTCGGTTTAAAAAGGGCGAATAATACTCGCCCTTTTTGTATTTACGCTTGTTGAGGACGCATCGCCTTTTGAAACCATCTCATCACACGCAAACTCATTTCACCGAGCGTTTATGGCAAAGCGTGCCGCTGCTATTGCTGTTTTTGGTCGCAAGTCTCGTGCTGATTCCGCTGGCAGTGGTGCTGTCGTCGTTTGTGCAGTCTGAGCCGGAGGTGTGGGCGCATTTGCGTCAGTATGTGCTGCCGAGTGTGCTGTGGAATACCAGCGGTTTACTGCTAGGCGTGGGGCTGGGCGTGTTATTGCTGGGTGTGCCGTTGGCGTGGCTGACTGCGGTGTATGAGTTTCCGCTACGGCGTTGGCTTACGTGGGGCTTGATGTTGCCGCTGGCGATACCGGCCTATGTGTTTGCATTTATTGCGGTCGGGATGCTGGAGTACACCAGTCCGCTGCAAACGTGGCTGCGCGGGGTTGGTTTTGCGCAAGGTTTGCCATCGGTGCGCAACCTGACCGGCGCGAGTGTGATTTTATCGTTTGCGTTTTATCCGTATGTGTATCTGCTGGCGCGCAGTGCGTTTTTAAGTCAAGGCCAACGGCTGATGGAAGCCGGACAAATGCTCGGACGCACCCCGTTGCAAGCATTTGGCTCGATTGCGTTGCCGATGGCGCGGCCTTGGATTGTCGGTGGCTTGTTGTTGGCGTTGATGGAAACGTTGGCGGATTTTGGCGCGGTGTCGGTGTTTAATGTCGATACCTTGACCACCACGATTTATAAATCTTGGTTTGCCTTATTTAACCTGAACGCGGCGGCACAGTTGGCGGGATTGCTGGCGATTGGTGTGCTGGGGCTGTTGTGGTTGGAGCAGCGCGCCCGTGCGGGGCGGCAGTATAGTGTTGGGATTAGTCGGGTACAGCGCAAGCGGCTGACCGGTTGGCAGGCGTGGGCGGCGACTGGTGGTTGTTTGCTGGTGTTTACCTTGGCATTTGTGATTCCGTTTGCGCAGTTGCTATGGTGGTCGGCTTCGGTGTGGCAGGTGGATCTGAATGCGCGCTACTGGGGGTTTGCCAGTCGCTCGCTGTTGATTGCGGCCAGTGCGGCGCTGTTGGTGACGTTGTTTGGGCTGCTGCTGGCGGGGGTGCGGCGGCAGTATCCGAACCGTTCGGTTGGGCTGCTGATTACCGCCTCGACGGTCGGTTATGCCATCCCCGGCGCGGTGCTGGCGGTTGGGGTGTTTATTCCGTTGGCATGGCTAGATGGTCAGATCGTCAGTCTGTTGCGGGGTTGGGGTTTTGAGGGTCGGCAGTTTTTGGTGGGTTCGGTTTGGGTGATGTTGCTGGCCTTGGCGATTCGGTTTTTGGCGGTGGCGTTTCAACCGATTGACAGTCAGATGCAGCGGATTCGGCGTAGTCAGGAGGAAGCGGCGCGTTTGCTCGGTGCATCACAGGGCGAAGTGGTGCGGCGGGTGCATTTGCCATTACTCAAAACTGGCTTGTTGACCGCGCTGTTGATTGGGTTTGTTGAGGTGATGAAAGAAATGCCTATCACTTTGATGACACGCAGTTATGGGTGGGATACGCTGGCGGTGCGGGTGTTTGAGATGACTAGCGAAGGGATGTGGGAGCGGGCGGCGTTGCCGAGTTTGTTGATTGTGTTGGTCGGGTTGTTGCCAGTGGTGCTGTTGATTCGGCAGACGGAAAAATGAGATTTAAAAATTAAACCAAGGTGTGATCAGCCATGACGGAATATCGCAATTACTACTACCCCCGAACATCGCATACAACTGCGTGGCAATCTATACCCGTTAGAAAAGCTACCTGACCGCGATGATTATTGGTTAGACGTATCGTTTAGCCGTTTTGGTGGGTTTTCCATCGATAATCAGAATGATGCGCAGCCTTTAGCGCCATCATTCTGTATTGGTATGGGATTGCAGTCGTTTGAGAGCTTTGCCTCAACATCTGATCCGAAAGTGTTTTATTTGCGAAGACGCGGAGGTGGTGATTTAGGTTGGGTGACTTTGGTTGGAAACTCGTATGCTGCCTTACATTTAGGTCACCATACTCGACCAATTGAGCAGTACACCATGACTCTGACTCGTGCCAAGGGTGAGTCGCAGTTTTTGATTCAAGGCCGTACTGGTCGGCTGTCAGATCGTGCTTGGTATCTTAAAAGCCCACATTCGACTCAATCATTGGGTAAGCTGAGCTTCTCAATTTGGTTTTATTTGCGCGATGCACGTATTAAACATGCTTTTCAGTACGCCAAAGACTGTCGTTTGGCATACGAAAAACTGATTAAGCAGATTGATGCGCGACCATTTTAGGGTATGAATTATCAGGGTTTTGCCTGATTGTTTGAGTCAGAATTTTAACGCACAAGGAAGTCCGCATGTCACAACCGAATACCCGCCTGATCGCTGTATCTGGCCAAAAACCTGAAGACGTGGCGATTCTTTCTACTGGAGAGTTGGTTACAGGGCTGGATGATGGCCGCGTGGTGGCAGTGCATCCCGAGAGCTTCCAAACGCGCACGTTGGTCAATACTGGCGCCCGCCCGCTTGGCCTCGAAATCACCGCTGATGACCATGTCATCATCTGTGATACTGAGCTTGGGTTGTTGCAGTTTGATACGACCCGTCAAGTGTTAACCGTGCTGGCCGAGCGCTTTGCCGGTGAGCCACTGCGTTTTTGTAATAACGCCAGCGTTGCCCGTGATGGCACGATTTATTTTAGCCAGTCCTCACGGCGTTATGGCTTGGCTGATTGGAAACGTGACCTGATTGATGGGATTGGTACAGGACGGCTGTTTCGGCGTGCGCCATCGGGTGAGCTAACGTTGCTGGCTGATCAATTGTGGTTTACCAATGGCGTGACTTTAACTGCTGATGAAAGCAGCTTGATCTACGCGCAGTCGGGGGCGATGAATCTGACCCGTCTATGGCTAAAAGGCGATAAAGCCGGTCAACATGAAGTGTTCGTCGCCGCGTTGGAGGGTTTTCCGGATAATCTATGCACCGATCACACAGGGTTGATTTGGGTCGCGCTGGCATCGGCGCGAGATCGGCGTTTTGCCTTGATTCAGCGCTTACCACCACGCACGCGTCGGATGATCGGTTGGCTACAGCAACTGTTACCGATTCACCCAAAAGGTACGGTCTGGGTACAGGCCTACGATCAATCAGGCAAACTGGTACATGACGTGCATTTTCAGCATCCTGAGTTTCAGTTGGTGACGGGGATGCGGCGGGTCGGGGATTGCTTGTATTTGTCGAGCTTGGAAGGTGGGTGTTTGTTAGCCGTGGAGTTGTAGGTCAGCGCGCTGATGCGTAGCGTTGGACACACCATCAAATGTGTCCGACTGCTTTGATGGCTTGACGATCTAGTAACCGCGTAACTCGCGCTCAAGCCGTTGCACGTTTTCAGCAAGCTTGGCGGCGTTTTCGGCGGCGGCGCGTTCAGTCGCCAGATCAGATGCTGATTTCGCATTCTGTTGCACTGCTGCGGGTGCAGGCTGGGCAGCCGGTTGTTCGGCCTCAGCCCGTGCTATCAGTTGCTGCAACACGCCAATCCGTTGGTTGGTCACTTCGGTTTCGCAGCGCAGTCGAGCGATTTCGCGTAGCTCATGCTGGGCATCTTCACTGTTGAGTCGGCATTCGAGATCACGTTTTTTCAGCCAGATGCGCTGCTCGGCCAGCAGTTGATTGCGGACACTCGTATTGGTGCTGTTCCACACGGCGTTCAGTTTATTGTTGGCACTGCTGAGGCGCTGGACAGCTTCTTGCTGTTGGATGCCTTGGTAGGCCATTTGATTGGCTTGGCGTTCAGCGACTTGTTGCGCTTCTAAAGCGGCTTGTTCTGCCGCAAACTGTTGCTCTTCAAGTGCAATTTGTTGTTCCGATTGATAGGTTTCACGCTGTTCGGCCAAGCGTAACGGCTTTTGTAGCGCATCCAGAATCACTTGGTTGACAAATTCTAGCGGCGCGTCAGCATTTTGCACTTCGGCATAGATTTTTTGGCCATCATCAGTCGGTTGTACCGAGTATTCCAACTCATAACGCAAGCTTGAGCCGGTCAGCTCAAGGTCACTTAAAATCGCCAGTTTTTGCAGATCCATCTCTTGATAAATCGCGCGTGCACTATTGGCATCATTGATGGTGTTGCTGGGAATTGAGACGTTGAGCGAGGCTTGACAAAATTTCTTGGTGGTTTCTTTGTCGGCACGATTGGTACGCACATCGACCAGTTCAAACTTCACTTGTTGTACCAGTGCTTTAAATTTAACCAAATCCAAGTCTGCACCACCTGTGCTGATCAGCTCCTTGATGCTGGCCAAACCGGCTTGATTCAGGTTTTTGCCGAGCACTTCAGCGACCAGTTGGCGGCTTTGTTCATCATTACATTCTGCTTTTACCGCCGAAGAGAGCGGGTTGCTACAAGCGGTGAGTAGGCTGCTACACAGCACGATACCAATCCCAAATTTTTGCATGCGGGTCATCCTAATATCCAAAATAGTTAAACTTCCGTGTGAAGCATACCGAAAAAAATAACGCTTAGAGTGTGTTTTTGCGGCGCAAAAAACAAAAAAGCCCACTCAGTGAGCAGGCTGTTTTGAGGTGTTTTTATGTAACAACATACAGAGTGTGGTCTCCCCACGGGGATTCGAACCCCGGTAGTCACCGTGAAAGGGGGGTGTCCTAGGCCTCTAGACGATGGGGAGAGGCGCAACGTCATGATTTTATGAAGATCATGCGTCTGTTCTGTTATGGTGGAGATA
>JBAQKP010000221.1:0-2078 GCA_049301135.1 Moraxellaceae bacterium
GACGAGTGGTGAGCTACAAAAAGACTCCAGCCAGTGGTTGGTGTTGCGTGATCTGTTGGATCGGTCGCGCCTGATATTACAGCAGCAGAGTAAACGCCCAAAATCGTGGATGCAGCCTTTAAACGACTATCCTGAGCTATTACGCACGCAACCAACCAAGCGTTTAGCAGTTGATTTTGTACATGATCCAGACGATCAAAAAACCATACAACTGGCTGAAGCCTTGCACATCTCAGAAGCGAGCTGGTTTTGGGAGGCACTAGTTCAACAAGCGGTAAAGTCGATCTGCGAACTAAATGATGCAGTTTTTTTATCCAAAATTGACCGACTAATTCATCTGATGACCAAGCGCCCAACGTACACACAGTTGATTTTGAGCAGTACGTTGGATCACTACGCGCAATCAACTCAACGTGACCTAGTGCATGAGCAGTTAAAAAATATAGCACTAAAACAATGGGGTAATCCACAATACGAATCATCTGCTGGTTGGTTGAACGTCAAACCCAACACCAAGCAGATGGTAATTCGCTGGTTCGTGCAAGCTGACTTAGAGGCTTTTTTTAGACTTTTCAGCCAGACTGCTGATGAAAGACGATTTCAGTATTGGATGCGTTTTATCAAACAAATCTCCTACTCACAGATCTTTTTAGGGAGAAACGCACTATATTCGAGACAAACCGACCAGCAAAAGTTTATCAGCAGCAATAAAGGTCGTTTGTTTGAGCTGATCGGAGGTGCATCGAGCAATAATTCATTCATGCTAAAAATTGGCAATATTTATATCGTGGAATTTTCTGAAACTGGTAACGCATGCTATTTATACAATCGCATGCCGTTCGAACACAGCAGCAGAACAACATTTTCCCTGACAGATGATCTTAAAAACAAATCTAAACCTCCCTTTATATGTACACTGAAACACACACATTTTTGGGAGGAGCGGTTTGATGAAAAGCTTGCTCAACTTGGTATTTTTCCTGATGGTAACGCCAAAAAGAACTCAACTTCAGCAACTGGCTATCGACGCATGTAACACCAAGGGGACTCAACACGATGGCACTCGCATTTTGGAAGCGTAAAAAACCGGAAGTTGTCGCGGATCAAAGCGAGATAGCAGCACAGCGACCGCTAACCTTTAATGACATCGGTATTACTCATCCGTATACATCGCAGCCCAGCACCGATACCGACTACTACTGGCAAGGTCTCGAACAAGAAGGCCACGCTGATCTCATCGACCAACAGTATGTCCTGCCTTGGTCAGAATTGTTTGCTCTACAACAAGACCCCGAACACCACAGTGCATTGCCCCTACTCAACCTACCAGCACCTAGCGACCTACACCCGATGATTCGCAGTCAAGGCGCACTTTCTGACCCTGACTTTCAGATTACGCTGAGTGGCTGGTGCGACGCAGCGGGGCAAAAAATCAATCAGAGCGTCACCCGTACTGGTGCAATCCTGAGTGTCGGCGGACAACTGCAACTGCTGAACGCAGCACGTTGGCAACTGATCGAGGACATTCGCGCATTTAGCCGTTTAGGGACACAAAAAACCCGTCAAGACAACCAGCAATACTGGGGCAAAATCCGCCGCTTAGCCAAACAAGCACAAGCCAGTATGGATGACTTCCTACAAAAAACCATCGTGTTGTCGCCCGATACCCTACAGCTAAATATGCGCCGCAATAATATCCTAAATGACGCAGTGATCGAAATACAGCCGGTCTTTGATGACGCGCCGCAGGACTGGATCAAGACCTTTGATCAATTCAACCAAGTGCAAGATCAATATAGTGTCAGCATGCCTGATGGTGGGATTGCCCACGTCATGATTGCCCCCGAAGTCAAAAGCGTCCTCAACGAAATCAAAAAAATGCCCAATCGTCGGGTCAGTGGCGAGCGGGCGCAAACATTTTTACATAACCCGTATGCCCAGCTTGGAGAGGAAGCGGCGGCTGTGATCAGCCCCGATAGCTTCGAGCAATCCAAGCAAGCCGCTGAGATTTTTAGCTACGACCTTCAGATTGAGATTCATCACAATCCAGAAGGGCTATTTGAGTCAGCCACCTTAAC
>JBAQKP010000222.1:0-1899 GCA_049301135.1 Moraxellaceae bacterium
CACCTCAGCAGCATTTCTTCGTGATTACCCAGAATGCAGTGCAGATTGGGGTATTTGCGTTGCAGCGTAATCAGAAAATCTAACACGCCACGAGAGTCTAACCCTCTATCGACATAATCACCCAAGAAATAAATCTGATCATCAGTGTTTGGCTGCATGGCTTGCCATAGGGTTTTCAGGGCAATCAAATTGCCATGCACATCGCCAAACGCCCAAATGTTGGCGGACTGCTGAGGTGCGTCTGAATGAGTCGCGCTTGCGTCTAATGGCGTGCTTAACCCACCTTCAAGACCCGTCCAGCGAATCACCACAACAGAACCGTTGTCATACGCACCCTTGCGATGCACCGCGTCATGTATCTGTTTCAGCCAATCGGCTAAGTCTGTCTCTGCGTCAATCTCTGGCCAGTCTTGGCATGGCAAAATATCATGCATGCCATCGGTCGAGAGTAATATCCAGTCACCCGCTTGCACTGTCATAAACTGACCCGACGACAAGCCATCGGTGTTGTTATCTGCCCAATCAGCAACAAAATAATGATTCAGCGCAGCGTACATCGACGCATACTCAACGGCCTGATCAATTTTGATGTTTTGGTCTTTTGACAACGCGGCTAGGGTGGTGTGGTCTTCAGTCACTGGTCGCCAGCCTAATCCGTGCTGGTAGTGACAAACTCGACTATCACCCACATGGCTGATGCGCAGTTGTTGAGCATTTGGCTGTTGTTTGTTTGAGTGTTCAGCGGCGACTGATTCAACCAATGCTAAGGTTGCGCTCGAACCGTAACTGTTGGGATGATCTGCCAGTGCTTGGCACAAATCGGTTTGGACGCTACTCAATCGAACCTGCCGACCTGCGAGATGTTGTTTGAGTACGCTGCTGAGGACTTGCTTAGATGCCTTGTGCGGCACGGGACTGTTATGCACACCATCGGCGACCGCCACGCAGAGGCTCTCTGTTGGCTGATGGATTGGTGTAATGCGGCTACCAGCATGCTGCAAAATTTTGCCGTCAATCAAGATGGCGTCTTCTTGTCGATTCGGTTTACCGCGCCAAGAAATAGCCATGACTTCCGCGTTGAGATGCAGCATGGTGTCACTCCAGTCATTGATGAAATGAGCAACCGCCAACACTGAGGTTGGCGGCTATATTTGAACTGTGGTTGTCCGATTAAGCAGTCATTTCAATCGCTTCGACCAGTTCGACTCGGCTAAAAGAGCGAGAAATACGCGAAGAATCAAACGCTGCAATATCGAATGTTTTGTGATCTTTAGAGCTGCCATGATATGCAGCCTTTGATCCATCTTTGAGGCAGACTTGGTAATTCGGTTTGATACCTTGACCAGTCTCACCAAATTGCACGGTTGCACCTTTAGGCACTACCTGTAGCACGATGTCTAGGTAGTCGGGATCAAGTCGCGCGAGATCTTGTACGGTTTCTAAACTCAGATTGTTGCTCCTTGTGGTTGGTGTCACTGCTGAAAAGTGCTGTGAGGTTAAGCATTAAGATGATTTTCGATAGCTGGCCGCACTATAAAAAATCTTACTGTTTGGGATTTTGACGTTGTTGGCATGCAGCTGATAGCCCTGATGTTCCATCACTTGCCGTACCATTGCACCGATCATTTGCTTGATTCGGTCGTTATGCTTGTCTTCGTCAGATTTGCCTTTATCAGACTGGCCTTGCTTTGAATCATGTATAACCCGTTCTTTTACACCACACTCATTCAGCAAGCCTTCCTCAACTGCCAAAACCGCAGGCTTGCCCACGTCGCTGACTGCTTCCATCCGAATAACTGATTTTTCGGTGTTTAGGTAATTCCAGATGGCTCGACCTTGCGCCTCCGCGTATAAAGCCTTAAAGGTATGGGTTACAAACTCAAAATCTGCACTCATGTT
>JBAQKP010000223.1:0-2096 GCA_049301135.1 Moraxellaceae bacterium
GACCAAATGATGATGCAAGACGACCCGCCAAGCGCGGGTTTTTCTTTGCCTGAGCTTCAAGACTTCAACGCACCCGATGACGGCCAGATCGGGATGGATGCGCAAATGGCTGCCTTAGACCAAGCTGACTTGTCACAGCCTAATGACATGCCCGAGGGTTTTTAAATGAGCGACTTAGAGCAAACCGTAGTCGATGCGCCAACAGATGCGCCCACCGACTTAACGCCGACCGACACACCTGATCTGCCTGAACCCACACCCGAAGAAGCCGAAGCGAAAGCCAAAGCGGATGCGGAGGAAGTCGAGCGCAAGAAACAGGATCAGATCGACCGTCGAATCGGCAAGGAGCGTGCAAAACGCGCTGATGCGGAGCGTAAAGCTCAGGAGCTTGAACAGGAACTCGCAAAGTACCAAAAGCCCAAGACTGATGCGATGCCGCAGATCGGCGACTTTCAAACCTATGCCGAGTACGAAGCGGCACTGCGTGACAAGGTACGTAACGATGCGATTGCAGAGTATCAGACTGAGCAGAGCCAACAGCAGCAAGCGCAAAGTGTGCGTAAGGCCGTTGATGGCTTTGCAGCGCGTGAGCAAGCAGCAGCGACTGAGCTACCCGATTACTTCGATGTGGCAAACAAAGCGCTGCCAATCATTGAGGAGTACGGCCTAGACCAAGAGGTCTATCTCGAACTGATCAGCGGTGAACATGGTGCATTGGTCAGCTACGAACTGTGTAGCGATGTCGATGCACTTGAAGACTTTTTGAAGCTGTCCAAGTCGGCACAACTGCGCAAACTCGGCGCACTTGAAGCCAAAGTCGCAGCCAATCCACCCAAATCTAAAGCGGCGAAGGTGTCAAACGCACCCGCACCGCTCAAGCCAGTTTCGGCAAACGCACCCACCCGACGCGACCCATCGAAGATGAGTGATGCCGAGTGGTTCGCATCTCGCAAAAAATGAGGATTTAGCATATGGCTAACACACTATTAACCCACCAGATGATCGCACGCGAAGCCGCAGCGGTTTTGGCGGAGGAAGCCCCGTTTATCATGGGGATCAATCGCGGTCGTGAAAAAGAATTCGGCGCGGCGACTCAAGGCTATCAAAAGGGCGACACTGTCAAAGTGTCCATCCCACCGACTGGCCGTGTATTCAGTGGCTCGGTGTTTGCTGAAGGTGGCGGCGCGACTGATGTCAAAGAGTCGTTCGTCAATCTGACGCTCGACACACAGAAACACATCGGCTTGCAGTTCGGTGCTAAAGAGAAGCTGCTGGACATTACCGACTTCCGTGAGCGTATCTTGCGTCCACAGATGCAAACCCTGTCCTCTGTGGTTGAAGCGGATCTGCTGGCTAAAGCCTATGCTGGCGTACCAAATCTGATCGGTACTGCGGGTTCTTTGCCGTCCACCATGAAAACCTATGCTCAGGCACGCGCCAAACTTGAGCAGTATCTGACTCCCCCTGGTGAGCGTTCAACGCTGTTTACGTCTGATGCCAACACTGAGTTGGTCGATGCGTCGCGTCAGTTGTTCCATGCCAAAAACCAGATTGAGCAAGGCTTCTTGCGCGGTACGATTGGTGAAGCACAAGGCGCGATGTTCTATGAGCATCAGTCTATGCCAGTCCACACCAACGGCTCACAAATCGTCAATCTGCTGGTGAATGGCGTACCTGCTGCGGGCGCAACCACACTGACCGTCGATGGTGGTACAGGTACAAACACTGTCAAAAAAGGCTCGGTGTTCACCATTGCCAACGTGTTTGCGGTGCATCCGCAAACAGGCCAAACCACTGGCAAGCTACAGCAGTTCGTGGTGACCGCTGATCTGACCTTGTCGGCTGGTGGTGGCGTGCTGTCGATCTATCCAGCAATCAATGCAGTTGCGCCGAATCGCACTGTGGTTGCAGCGCCTGATGACAATGCTGCACTGACTTTTGTTGGGGCTGCTTCGACTGGCTACCGTCAAAATCTGATGTTTCACAAGGACGCGTTTACGGCTGCGTTTGCGCCACTGCCTGTGTTGGCATCGTGTGAGGGTTATACCGCAACGCTGCCAAACGGCGTGAGCGTGCGTGTTATGACCTTTGGTGAC
>JBAQKP010000224.1:0-16061 GCA_049301135.1 Moraxellaceae bacterium
CTCGCAACACCCCAAGCATGAACGATTGAATGCGGACATGGGGATGCAGTCATGAACAAGACACTTTTTGCCACAGCAGCGCAAACCAGTAAAAACCATGCAGGTGGCCGTGCTTATGCGCTGTCCAATCAGCAAGCACTGGCGCAATTGGTCGCCACAGGCACGCTGAGTCAGACATTTTATATCGATGCACAAACACAGTTGCAACAGGTGCTGGCGCTGTGTGAAGGGTTGTCGCCGGAGTTTATTGCCAAAGCAGCCGTTTATGCGCGGCAGTCGGCTTACATGAAAGATATGCCGGTGTTGTTGCTGGCAGTGTTGGCGGCCAATCCTGCGGCACAGGCTGAGTTTCAGTTGGCGTTTCGGCAAGTGATCGACAACGGCAAGCAATTGCGCAATTTTGTCCAGATGCTGCGCTCTGGTGTGGTGGGTCGTCAATCTTTGGGCTCTTTGCCGAAAAAACTGGTCAATCAGTGGCTGTTGTCCGCCAGTGATGCCAAGTTGCTGGCTGCGTCGATTGGCAATGCGCCATCGTTGGCGGATGTGCTGAAAATGACCCACCCAAAACCGCAAGAAGCCAGTCGTGAAGCGTTTTTTGGTTATGTGTTGGGCAAGCCGTATCAGGTGCAGGCGCTGCCAGAGGCGGTACAGCAGTTGCTGGCATTTCGGCAGGGTGAACAGCAGCTTGTGCCAAATGTCCCGATTCAGTTGTTGATGAGCCTGCCGTTGTCAGCGGCACAGTGGGCGCAGATTGCGTTACAAGGTGGCTGGCAAATGCTGCGGATGAACCTGAACACTTTTGCCCGCTACAAGGTGTTTGAATTGGAAGGGATGACTGAGGCGATTGCCGCACGCTTGGTCGATGCGGAGGCGATTCGCAGCAGTGGGGTGTTGCCTTATCAGTTGTTGATGACATGGTCGGCGTTGGATGCTGCTGTACCGACGGCGATTCAGCAGGCGTTAGAAGCCGCGCTCGATATTGCGCTGGCCAATGTGCCGGAGCTGCTCGGTGATGTGGTGGTGGCAGTCGATGTGTCGGGTTCGATGCATTCGGCAGTCACTGGCCAACGCCAAGGCGCGACCAGCAAGCTGCGTTGTGTGGATACGGCGGGTTTATTTGCGGCGGCGCTGAAGCGGGTCAATCCACAATTGCGGATCATGCCATTTGATACACAGGTGTATGGCGATGTGAACAGTTTGTCTTTGAAGCAAAAAGCCGTGGCTTGGCTGGGTAAAAAACCGCAGGCTGAGCCGATTCGGGTGATGGCACTGGCCAAGCATCTGGCGGCCAA
The DNA here is from genome assembly GCA_049301135.1 of Moraxellaceae bacterium. Classification (GTDB taxonomy): domain Bacteria; phylum Pseudomonadota; class Gammaproteobacteria; order Pseudomonadales; family Moraxellaceae; genus JAYXXU01. The sequence goes on from JBAQKP010000224.1 coordinate 1,293, forward strand.
AGGTGGCGGTGGCACGCATACCGCGTTGCCTTTGCAGTTGCTAAACACAGAGCAGTCTCACGTGGATCTGATGATTTATTTTTCGGACAACGAGTCTTGGGCTGACCCGCAGCGCGGTCGTGGTACGGAGATGATGCGGCAATGGGAACGCTTAAAGCAGCGTTGTCCAAACGCCAAACTGGTCTGTGTCGATCTGCAACCGTATACCACCACGCAAGCCCAAGAGCGGCCTGATGTGTTGAATATCGGCGGTTTTAGCGACGAGGTGTTTCGTTTGATCGGGCTGTTTGCTCGCGGTGAGTTGCATGCTGAGCATTGGGTGCATGAGATTGAGCAGATCACTTTATCGGTGAGCTAGCCAATACGGTATAGACAGAGCAACGTCTCGGTTTATACCACTGTGTTGACCCATGCTGGAATGGATCGAAAGCTTCAGGTTTTTTCGGATCAGGTCTTTTAAGACCAGCGCTTTGTCCAGCATGGCAAAAGTTTTGTCACACAAATGCAAGTCAGACTACATAGGTTCTGGCGGGAAACCATTGAAGGTGAAAATCCTTCCGATCAGGCCAGTTCTGATCGTGGCGGAAAGATCGTTTTGAGCGATCAATAGACGCACCAGAAAATGTCTGACACTCTTTTGTTGTGTGGCAAAAGCCTCGAATCATGCAGATGCGCGGTTGATTACATTGGCAGTTCGTGCGCCAGCTTATAGGGCTGGAAAGGCGATTCAGCCGCATGACTTGCTGCGTGGTTTGAGATTGATAGTTTTTTAGTTTTGCTCGTGCCCCTGTGGTGGGAGCAGAAGTGTCAATCGGCACAAATGCCATTGGGACTACATTGCCTAACCAGAAGTGAAGGTGTAAATCCTTCCTCTCATTGGCTTAAACCCATCGAGAGTAGTTTAAGTAGAGCACTGGTCTAAATGCCCCAAGACTTGTTTGTTGTGTCGATTTTGCAGTGGTGGTTGCAATCGGATTGGATGGCGAAATGCCGACCAGACTACATCGCCTGCTACGCGAGGAACATGGGTTCGAATCCCATCTGCGGCGATTTTTACGTTATGCCGCAGTCAGCTAGTGGTCTAAGCCCTTCGTGTCTGGTCAATCCCTTGTTCGGCATTCAGTCCGATTGCAACTCACATGATGCAGGTTCAACCAACCCGTTGTGCAGAGCATGCACTGTTTTACCGTTTTGATGATACAGATATAGAGGAAATAACCATGCAAGTCCTGATTGTTGAAAAACTCCGCCACGATATCTTCCAACCCGAAGGCGGTGTGCCGATTAAAATGTGGACACAAGGCGTACCCGTCGATGACAAAGCCAAAGACCAACTGTCCAAAGCCGCCAAAATGCCATTTATTTACAAATGGATGGCGGTAATGCCAGACGTGCATGTTGGGATTGGTGCGACCATTGGTGGCGTTATACCCACCAAAGGCGCGATTATTCCAGCGGCGGTCGGGGTGGATATTGGTTGCGGGATGATGGCGGTGAAAACCAGCCTCAAAGCCACTGATCTACCAGATAATCTGGCTGGGCTGCGTACCGAACTGGAAAAAGCCATTCCACACGGCATGAGTAAAAACCGTCGCGGGGGTCGAGATCAAGGCGCGTGGGAAAATCCAGCCGAGCGAATCGACCAAGCGTGGGCAGGTCTGGTGGGGGATTTTGAGTTGATTTGTGCCAAATATCCAAAGCTGAAAAACACCAACAACCATAAGCACTTGGGAACGCTGGGAACTGGCAATCACTTCGTCGAGGTGTGTTTGGATGAGCATAATGATGTGTGGATTATGCTGCATTCTGGGTCGCGTGGGGTCGGTAATGCCATCGGTAATCACTTTATCGAGTTGGCGCGGCAGGATATGCAACGGCATTTTATTAACTTGCCGGACAAAGACTTGGCGTATTTTCCGGAAGGGACTGAGCATTTTGATGATTATTGGTTTGCGGTCGGTTGGGCGCAGCGTTTTGCGATGACCAATCGTGAGATCATGATGGAAAACGCCCTGAAAGCTCTGCGTAAAGTGATTCCTAAAGCCTTCGATGCACGCGTGGAGGCAGTCAACTGTCACCATAATTATGTGGATCGTGAGCTGCATTTTGGCGAAGAGGTGCTGGTGACGCGCAAAGGGGCGGTGCGGGCGCGGCTCGGCGAGTACGGGATTATCCCTGGTTCGATGGGCGCAAAGTCGTTTATCGTGCGTGGGTTGGGGAATCAGCAGTCGTTTTGCTCGTGTTCGCACGGAGCGGGGCGGGTGTTGTCACGCACTGAGGCGAAAAAACGCTATACCGTTGCGGATCAGATCGCGCAGACTGAGGGCGTAGAGTGTCGTAAAGACGCGGATGTGATTGATGAAATTCCATCGGCGTATAAGGACATTGATGCGGTGATGAATGCACAGTCTGAGTTGGTGGAAGTGGTGTATACACTGCGGCAAGTGGTGTGTGTGAAAGGTTAAAGGAGCAAACCATGTTGAGCTTATTCTATATGTGGCATGTACGCCGTGACGACTTGATCTCGCAGCACGATTTTTATGTTGCAGAGGGCAAGGCGCGAATTACAGAACAATTTTCTGATAGTCAGCGACTCGAACATGAAGCAAAGGAAAAGGCTGAACAGTGGCTTAGCTCAGTGTATTTCGACCCAGATCGTGATGATCCTGCTGATATGTACGAACACGCAAACGATCTTGAAATACAGTTTTATTCATCGCTTGACGAACTGGGCAATTCATTTCGGCTCGCGCTGATCTCTGGCATGTTTCATCGTTGGGAATGCGCTGTTCGTGATTGGCTAACTTGTAATGATGGCGTTTTGTACTGGTCAAAAGGAACTGCGTTGCCACAAGCGATCTGGAAGGCGAACTTTCACCAAATCTTCGAGCTTTTTGAGTGTGCGGGTTTATTCCCTGCTGAAGATGAGGTGAAAAAAACTCTTAACAAATGTCGCTTGGTTGTGAACACGTACAAGCACGGACGAGGAAGTGGCCTAGACGAGCTAAGGCAGGTTTATCCTGAGTTACTTGATCGTTACCAGCTTGGAAAAGAGTATGAGTGGTTCTCTGCGGAACATAGAAGTTATGATGACTTATATGTTCCGCCAAGCATGATAGACGAGTTTTCGGGTGCTATCGTTGAGTTTTGGAAGGCCATTCCAGAGTACATAACGGAAGACGATTTTAGTAATTTTCCAGCATGGTTTGACCGTGCAATCAATAAGGCATCCATAAGTGTCGTGGATAATCATGCCAAACAGTCAGGCTTTGGGATGCTTACCAGCCAGCATAAAAAAGCCGTGCCTGTGGACTTTGACCCAGCCACTCAAATGCAACGAAATGAAGAGATATAGAACATGATTCAAATTGATGGTTCAGTCGGCGAGGGCGGTGGGCAGATTTTGCGCACCGCGTTAAGTTTGTCACTACTGACGGGTAAAGCCTTTCACCTGACCAACATTCGTGCCGGTCGTAAAAAAGCAGGCTTAATGCGACAGCACTTGGTCTGTGTGCAGGCTGCCAAGCAGATTGGTCATGCTGTGGTCGAAGGCGATCATCTGCACAGCACCGAACTGCGCTTTACCCCACATACCGTGCAGGCGGGGCATTATCACTTTCCGATTGGCTCAGCCGGCAGCACGATGCTGGTACTACAAACCCTACTGCCGGTGCTGATGATGCAAGACCAGCCCAGCACGCTACGGCTAGAAGGCGGCACACATAATCCGATGGCACCGACGGTGGATTTTATTCAGCGCGGATTTTTACCAGTGCTGGCCAAGCTGGGTATTTCGGTCAAGTTAAACTGCGTACAAGCTGGATTTTTTCCGGTCGGTGGGGGTGTGGTCGAAGTCGAGATTCAGCCGTGGCAACAACGTCAGCGTCTAAATCTACTTGATCGTGGTGAACTGGTCGCGCTTAATGCCTATGCCGGTGTGCAACGTCTGGAGCAGCATATTGCTGACCGAGAACTAGCGACACTCAAGCAACTGCTGACGATTCAAAACAGTGGATTGCTAGAGGTGGTGGGCTGTGGGCAGGGTAACACTGCACTGGTCGAAGTGGTCAGCGCACAGCATACTGAGGTGTTGACCATCTTGGGTGAAACGGGGCGCACCGCCGAACAAGTCGCCAAACGTCTGGCGGGTCAGGTGAAACGCTATTTACATCATGCTGGCGCTATCGATGAATATCTGGCCGATCAACTGCTGTTGCCGCTCGCGCTTGGTGTCGGTGGTGAGTACAGTTGTCGGGTGATCAGCGAGCACACCCGCACCCAAGCGATGATGATTCAGCGGTTTTTGCCGGTACAGATCGAGATGATTGAGCAACCAGATGAATCAGTACATATCAACGTGACTCAGACGCAGTAGAACGCGGCCAACCCCAAAAAATCGGGTTGGTCGTGTCGGTAATGCAGGTTCCTGTTGAGATTAAACTGTCTCAATATAATCAGACAGATTGAGATGTTTCATTTGCTTGGCATATTGGGTCGCAAAACCAGGGTACATCGTCGCGTTAAAGCCGTCCTCAGTGAGATACCAACTTTTACAGCCAGAATTCCAGTTGGTTTTTGCCAGACGTCGTTGAATATCCTGATTGTATTGGTTTTGAGCGTCCGGTTTAACATCTAGTGCCTTGAGATTTTTGCCCAAAATAGTCTGAATAGCTTTAACGGCATAGTCAATCTGCGATTCCATATAGACCAAGGCAGAGTTATGACCAGGCCCTGAGTTTGGTCCAAACGTGAAGAACAGATTGGGGTAGCCCGCCACATTAATACTCTTATAGGCTTGCGCACCCCGCGCCCATTCATCACCAAGCTGTCGCCCGTTTATACCAGTAATTGGAAAAGGAGTGCCAGATTTGCTCACGTCAAAGCCGGTAGCAAACACAATACAATCAACCAAGTGTTCAACGCCCTCCATGCTTTGGATGCCATTTTCGGTGATTTTTACGATAGGCCAAGTGATCAGCTTGCAATTCGGTTGTTGTAGCGCAGGATAGTAGTCGTTGGACACCAAAACGCGTTTACAGCCGATTTTAAAATCAGGCGTTAACTGACGACGTAGCCAACGATCGGCAACTTGGCGTTTGAGATGACTGTTGGCCAGTGTTTGTGCGACGACCGTCAATGGCGAATTCCAAATGACGGCCAACGCCATCGACTCATGTGTCCAATACAAAGCCTGACGCAACGCGGTTTGGGCGGTCGGTATTTTGCGAAAAACCAACTTGTTCCACTCGGGTGTTTTATAGTCAGGCCGTGGCACAACCCATGCAGGTGTGCGCTGAAAGACTTTGACATGAGTGGCGGTTTTAACCAGCTCAGGAATGATTTGGATGCCACTAGCACCAGTGCCGATCACTGCCACGCGCTTGCCGGTGAGGTCATATTGATGATCCCATGCCGCACTGTGAATTTTTTTGCCTTTAAAGTCAGCAAGACCCGTGATATTAGGCAAACTGAAGTTCGAGAGTGGCCCTGCGGCAGAAACCACGGTGCGTGCCTGATAAAATGCCCCCTGTGCCAAGTGTACCTGCCACAAGCCGCGGTCTGAGTCGAATTGCATGCCCGTGACCTGTTGTTGGAAACGGATCTTTGTGTCGAGCTCAAAATGACTGACCAAGTGATGAATATAGCCAAGAATTTCTGAGCTGCCAGAAAAGCCACGCGACCAGTTTGGATTTTGTGCAAAAGAGTAAGAATACAGATTAGACGGAATGTCACAAGCCGCACCGGGGTAGGTGTTGTCCCGCCAAGTGCCGCCGACTTGCTCGGCGCGTTCCAAAATCAGAAAATCTTGCATTCCTGCTTGTTTCAGGCGAATCGCCGTACCCAGTCCAGCAAAGCCTGCACCAATAATCAGAGTATCGACTGTCGCAAGCGGTAGCGCTGTTTTCCTTTTGCGACTGCGGGTCGCTGCTTTGGCGGGGGGCTTGGCCGCAATCGCAGTAGTGTCTTGCACCTTCGCCTCGTTCGATTCGGGCGTATTGCTGTCCCAATCGGCTTGGTCAAACCGATCTGTGGCGGAGCTGGTGTTACTGGCGATGTTCTGTGGTTTCTCTTGGGGTGTTGTCATTGTAAGGCTCAAATCGGCAGTCGTAAGCTCACTTACGAGCAAAAAAGGAGGTCTGATCAACAGACAGCAAGATTCGTTTCCATAACCACTACGGTGTATGGAAACGAAAATACATCAAATAGCATCTGTAGCATGGCGAGCAAAACCACCCACCAAAGCGATCAGCGTTTATTGGATGGCAGTGGGTTGGTAGGTCAGTTCATGCACCCAACTTGGCATGTCTGGCATCCTGCTTTGCGGCAAATTATCTGTTGCTCGCACCATCGCATCGACCGGCGCGTGATACAGTTTGTTCTTGCGGTTAACGACCATGCTGGCTTGCCAACGAATGATCTGAAACCAAGGGTTGCGCCGACCATCGGCAGTTCTGCCGCCGATACGGCTAAATTTATTCATCGCGGCATACAATTTGCTCTCGGGTAGTCCCATGCCAACCACGTTGTCGCGCATTTTATTCAGCAGTGGCAGATAGGCAAGAATGCCCAACATCAAGCGAGGGTCAAGTACGCGTGCCGCCATCTTGCCCAGTTCAATCACGGTTTTATTGTATCCTTGCATTTCCATGACACTAAAACCGACGCCGAGATGACGCGCCTCATCACCATTAATCAAGTCAAAAGCGCGGTGGCAGATCGGATCATCCACTGTTTCCAGCAAAAAGGTACAGAGTGCACCATCCAGCGCGATTTCAAGCATTGGAATCACTGCGCCCAAGACGTAGAATGGCATTTGGTCAGCGTAGGTATCTAGCCAACCAATGGTGAGGCGCAGATTCTTATTCGGTTCAGGGATACTGCCATCTTCGGGTAGCATGCCCCAACGCTTCATCAGTGCCATCTCAGCATTGGCGTGTCGTTGTTCTTCAGCATGGAAAGTGGCATACATTTCTTTAAGCGTGTCATTCGGTGCTTTTTTTGACATTGCTGAAAAGGCGCGTGCGCCAACGTGTTCAATCCACATTAAATCAGCCATGAACGGCTTAAGTTTGGCAAAAAGCTCAGGATTGCCGGTGACCAAGTCGGCGCCGGGTGCATCCCAATCAATATCAGAGAGTGCCCATTGGGTCGCCTTGACTTTTTCGAGTATTTTGTCGAAATCGATAGAGGCCATGATGTTCTCCTTGTTAGTGGTCTATGCCTGTTGTGGCAGAGGGATTGCGCCGACGCAGATGTTGGGCGGTTCAGAGCGTGCTACGAGTAGATCCTCGACGGTCATGCGGCATGCAAAAGCAGCGAGCGTTATGGACGGTAATCCACGACACTTCGAAGCCAGTCATGCGTGACTAACATTAAACAAACTCATCGGGTGGCTTGGCCTAATTTGCAATTGACCCAATCCACTGTATCGTCCACTGTAATCCGATCTTATGTTCGGATTCAATTCGGGTGTGTTATGACCAGAAAACCACAGCAAAAACGCGCAAAAGTCACGGTAGAAACCATCATCGAGGCTGGTTTTATTTCGGTGTCGAAATATGGGCTAGAGGGTTCGACTACACGACAAATTGCTGAAATTGCGGGTATTAGTGTCGGATCACTGTACGAGTATTTTGAGAACAAAGAAGCGATCTATCAGGCGATGAATCAGCACTTTATTGATGAAGTGTTACAGATGTTACACGACCAAGTACCACACCTTGTTCAGCTTGACTTGCAGGATGTGATTCAATTATTGCTGTATCAGTTCAGTGCGTTGTTGCAGCGCAACGATGGCCGATATTTAAAGTGTATCAAGTATGCCGGTCAGTTTGATTATGCCAAGTATGCACAGCAGGTCGAAAGTGCCTTGGTCGAAATCGTGATGCGCTATGTGATGTATCACCCCAAATACCTGCGTCTCGAAAATATGGCGACCATGATTTATGTCTGTATCAACGGCGCGATTTTTTTGGTGATTCGGCATTTGATTTTACCGAACGCCAATATCTCATTTGATGAGGCGGTGCGCGGTACTTGTAAAATGATCGAGAGTTATGTCAATGCTGAGTTGGCAGCAGTAGCGGATCGTTAAGGCGTGCTTGGCTTGGTGCTGTACTGCGGGTCTAAAATGCTGCGATCTGCCGACCGATAGCCTGACGTCGCTGCCTGAGTTGAGATGACGCATCAGTCAATGTGATTGGGGCTGTTTCAATGCTATACCGTGTCTAACATATAAAGGATGAGGCCGTTTATGAAGCAGATCAATCCAAGCGCACCGGTGATGGTGACTGGTGCAAGTGGTTATTTGGGCAGTTGGATTATTCACACGTTACTGTCGGATGGCTATACCGTGCATGCGACCGTGCGCGATCCAAATAAAGCCGCTAGCGTGGCGCATCTCAAAAAAATGGCCGAGCAGCTTGCGGGCACGTTACATTTGTTTAAAGCGGATTTACTCGATCAAGGCTCGTTTGATGCCGCGATGCAAGGTTGTGAGGTAGTGATGCACACCGCGTCGCCGTTTTTGATGACCGGTTATACTGATGCTGAAGTCGCGTTGGTGCGACCTGCGCTAGAAGGCACGCGCAATGTGCTGGCGGCGGTCGAGCGCACGGTTTCGGTCAAGCGCGTTGTGCTGACCTCAAGTGTGGCAGCGATTTATGGTGACTCTAAAGACGCTGCGCAAATACCCAACGGCGTGTTTGATGAAAGCATGTGGAACAGCAGCAGCAGCTTGACTCATCAACCCTATCAATATTCTAAAGCCGTGGCCGAGCGTGAGGCATGGCAGTGGGTCGAGCGGCAGCAGCGTTGGGATCTGGTGACGATTAATCCGGCGCTGATCATGGGGCCTGCACTGACCAAAAACAGCCAATCGGCCAGCATCGAGATTTTGCAGGATTTTGGTAACGGTCGGATGCGCATGGGTGCGCCGAAGCTGTGGACAGGCTTGGTCGATGTGCGTGATGTTGCGCTGGCACATGTACGGGCGGCATTCACGCCTGAAGCAAAAGGGCGTTATATCTTGTGTGATCGCACGCTGAACTTGCTGGAGATGGGCAAGGCGCTGCGCCAGCGACTGGGTAATACTTATCCGTTTCCACGCACACCCGTACCGACTATTGGTTTTTGGCTGGTTGCGCCATTTTATGGCTATACCCGCGATTTTGTGTCACTGAATATGGGCTATCCAGTCGCGTTTGATCATCGTCGTAGTCAGCAAGATTTAAATATCGAATACCGTGATGTGCGCGATTCGCTGGCCGAGCATTTTAAACAGTTGATCGACGATGGCGTGTTGCCGAATCGGTTATGATCGGGTGATGATGTTGGCCGAACGAGTCTGTCGATGAGTGAGCGAAACCCGAGCGTAGCGCAGCAGCCTGTTGCGCCTACGCAGTCCACGTTGACGCAAGCGCAGTTTGAACAACCACCTTTGTTTCAGCAGTCCAGCACGCTAAAACCGCACAATATCAACCTGACCAAAGCACCGCTACCCGATGAGTTGCCTGCCTCGCAGATCGAACAGCAGCAACTGCATCCGGTGGCAACAAGGCCTGCACCCGTGCGTTGGTCACCAGAACTGCGTCAGCCGAAGCAATGGCGACCGAAACCGCTGTTGATCGGTTGGGCGTTGATTTTGGTGCTATCGGGGTTGGTGGTGGCGCTGGATGGATTGTGGTTTTCGCTGTCGGCGTTAGTGCTGTATTCAGGTTTGGTGTTCTGGCTGGTGGCTTTGCTCCGACAGGGCTTAAATCTGCCGGTCGGTCGCGTATTGCTGCCACTGGGATTGTTGCTGGTGTTGATCGGTGTCGATCTGACCGTACTGAATATTCCGGTGATCGGGTCACTGTTGTTGGTGTTTGGGCTGTGGCTGTTATGGCGGCAGTTTCGGCCAAGTTGATTTAGGTGATAGGGTGGGTGAGTGCCGGTCGGCCACGGGTTTGGCGGTGGATGTTGGCTTGTCTGCTGTCAAAGCTGTCGATCAGGTGTTGTAGTAGTCGTTCGGCCTTGTTGGTGTTATCTGCGCTAAAGTGACAGACATAAATGTCGAGTGATACAAAGCGTTGTTCTGGCCATGTGTGGATGGCGACGTGTGATTCGGCCAGTAAGATCACGCCAGTCACGCCAGCCGGTTCAAACTGGTGGAAGCGTTCGCCGACGATTGTCAGGTTCGCGCTGTGTACTGCGTGTAGGCATGCGTGACGCAGCGGTTCGAGGTGTTGCAATAGATTGATATCGCCCTGACAGTCAAATATATCAGCCATCAGTTGAATGCCTTCAGTGGGGACGGTGGGTTGTTTTGACGAATTTGGGATTAGACTCACGGTTTTTAAACACCAGCCGTATTATGTATTTGAGGCAAAAAACCCTGCCGAAACATAGTGACAATCGACTGAGGTGTTAAAACTTGGACAACTGTGCCTACATCTGGCAACGCCACAGGACGCGCATAGCCTGAAAACGACCACGCAAATAGTGCATTACGAGACACCAAAAAAGCTGCTCCGTTGATTTCGATAAAAGTGCCATCAGGAATATTCTGAATTTGCTCCGTAAATTTGACTTTTGATTTATTAGGTAATATGCGTTCAGTGTGCAAAACTTGGTCAATCAATGTTATGGACGGATCTCCCTCAGTGCTTGGTAGTAAGTTATGATTTGCAGCCAGCCAAGCGGTTTTAAATGCTTTAAACCGATCTCTTTGGCAATAGTTGCAGGGGCGATGACCTGCCGAAAACGCAGTCGCTTCATCCAAAAAAAATAATTCAGAATAGCTGCCTGTTGCAAAAACTTCGCGCTTAATGCCTTTAAATCCTAGCAAGCAGGTGATCCATGCTTTATTAAGCCAAACGATGGTAATTTTTTTTTGTGCGTCATGTAGCCTCCCACGGTTTCCCATATAGCCACCACGGGTATCAACTGCATGAAAATCGCCAAAAGGATCAATTCTGTTTTGCAACGGCATAATTACTCCACTTTAGGGTTATCACTGCACAAAGTAATGTAAAAAAGACACTTTGGTTTCAACCAATAAAAATCAAACCAGTGGCATCGTATTCCGAAGCGATTTATAACATACCCTTGGCACAGCACCAAACACGAATTGAATACGAATAAACATTCGTTTTATGCTGGGATGCTCAAAATCACACTGATGATCAACGGAGTAGTACATGATGGATTGGACAGGTAAAACGATTTTTATGACGGGTGGCAGTCGCGGGATTGGCCGAGAGATTGCTTTACGTTTTGCTCAAGCCGGTGCAAACATCGCCATCGCTGCCAAATCTGCGCAACCCCACGCCCGACTCGAAGGCACGATTCACTCGGTAGCCTCCGAAATCGTTGCCGCAGGTGGCCAAGCACTGCCACTGGCAGTCGATGCGCGTGATGAACAACAACTGATCGATGCAATTGCCCAAACCGCCGCGCATTTTGGCGGGATTGACGTGTTGGTAAATAACGCCGGATTTTTGGGGATTACCTCGATTGCCAGCACCAGCACCAAACACTTTGACCTGATGCACGCCCTCAACGCCCGTGCGCCGATGATCAGCATGCGTGAATGCCTGCCGCACCTGATCAAAAGCCAAGGTCACGTGCTGAACTTGTGCCCACCAATCAACCTTGATGCCGGTTGGTTAGGCGCATTTGCACCGTATACCAGCACCAAATACGCCATGACTCTGCTGAGTTTGGGCTTTGCTGAAGAAGTCAAAAGCCATCAGATCAACGTGCATTCGTTGTGGCCAGCCACCTTGATTGCCACTGCTGCCATCGGTATTGCGGCGGGTGATGCGGCAATGCAACTGGCACGTAAACCGGCGATTATGGCTGATGCTGCGTTTGAGTTACTCAGTCAGCGGGCGCGGTTTGCCAGTCAGATTAGCTGGTTAGATGAAGAGGTATTGCGCGAGTTGGGGGTAACCGATTTTACGGGTTACGCCAACTCGCCAGAACACGCCGAGCAAATTCAGCGTGATTTTTATATTGGCAAATTTTAGGCGGACTGAATAGACGCTAGGCAACATGTGCCGGATGCTGAGCATCCGGCTGGATCAAGCCGTGTGGTTTTGCCCCAAAAATTGCAGCCAGTGCGTTTTGTTGCGCATCACGGCCTTGCTGCTCCAACTGGCAGCGCAGCGCAGGTACAACGCGCCGCCCACTGTAATGCACAAAGCGTAACGGCGTACTCAGCAGTGGAAACCATGCGGTCACGTCGGTCGGCAGGCCAAGCTGTTGCATTTTTTTACGACCTAAAAAATACCGACTCATGCTCAAGTGTTGCTGGTAGGCAAGCTGACGGCGCAGGGTCTGCCACTGTGGATATTCGCGTTGTTTGGGTTCTTGCGCCAGTGCTTGTGCCAGTTCGCGACTGCTCCAGTCTGGTTGGCTTTGCGTCATCAGCGCATGCCGCAACAAAACAATCCCCTCACGTTCAGAATCGACCAGCCAGCAGGCATCGACCCCCATCAGCCAACAGGCATATTTCCAAACGTGCATCACGGCGGCTGACTCGCGTGGTGTGATCGGAATCCCCAGCGCGCGCAAACCCGCCAGCATTACCACACTAAAACCCAGATAAGTCGAGACCATATCAATCTGACTCAGCGGCAAGCCCCATTTAGCATGATCCCACTCGGGTTTTTGCGCGAGATTGCGCCGCACCAACGCATGAATAAACCGCACATGCAGGGTCGAACGATAACCAGCGGCAAACGGTTGCAGACCGTCCGGCTCAGTGCAGTCGATCCACCATTGGCCAGTTTCGGCAATCCGGCGCGACGTGCCGTTGTTTAAAGCACCGGTCATCACCAACGACTGATTAAAGCCTGACAATAAATAGCCACCCATCAATGCCAAATCACGCAGCACATAGGTCGCGGTCGTGCCCGTACCATGAATAAAGCGGACACCGTCGGCCAGCAGTTGCAGGTCTAACCAATCTGGCGGCTGCTCAACCTGTATAAAAAACTCGCGTAGCGGGGTAGGGCAATCAGTAATACTGGCGTGTCCGTGTACTAATGCCTGCTCAAACAGCGTTTTTGCATCACGAATGCCGGATTGCATCATCCACTCAACCAGATCATCCATCGGCTGGTCACCCTGCTGTAACGCGGCGACCGCCCGCTGATATTCTGGATAACTCGGCGCAAGTTCACGCCCGAGTAGCCAGCGCAGCCACAGCGGTGTCTGGATTTGTGTTTTGGCAAATGGTCTAGCCCGGGTCGGCGTTGCAAGATCTGATGTTGTAGGGCTGGATGCTGTAGGGTTTGAGAATTGCATGATGACTCCACACAAACAGGATTTATAAAATCAGCGACAAATGCCGGTTGCAGCAGTTGCGTTCAAAGACAGCTTAATGCGAATATGTATTCGCATTCAATTCGTGTTCTGGAGGTCAACATGCGTAAGCGCCCACAGCAGCAGCGGTCACGCCAAATGGTCGATACCTTGATCGAAGCCACCGCCCGCTGTATTGCTGAGCATGGCCTAGATGGCACGACCACGCCCAAAATCGCTGATCTGGCGGGGGTGAGTGTTGGCTCGCTGTATCAGTATTTTGAGGGTAAAGAGGCCTTGATCAGTGCGCTGATCGAAAAAATGGCACAGGATATTGCACAGGCACTCAAGCAGTTGCCATTTAGCCAAACCCATGATTTAGAACAAATGGTCAGCATGGCGATTCGGTTTGGTTTTGCGTTATTAGACTCGGATAATAAGTTGTATTTGGAGCTGGCCAGTAATTGGCAGCGTTTGCCAACGCAGCGGGTGGCTGATGTGTTGCAGCAACATTTTTTTGAGTTGGCGCGAGTGTATTTTTTAAAGCATTATCAGCAGTATCCAATTGAAAATTTACAGGTTAAAGTGTTTATTATTGCCAATAGTACCATTTTTACCATGGTACGTTTGATTAGCGAAAACAACGCGATGTTACCAGAGAAGGACGTGGCAGAAGGACTGATTCAGATGATTACTGGTTACTTAAAACAGTCGATGGGTCAACTGTGATGTGCAATCCACCTGATCGGTTCAGTGTAACTTGGCCAAGGAGTGCGCCTGCATGCAGCTTTGTTTAATTCGCCATCCTTGGGTAGATGCGTCACAACGTTGTTATGGTCGGCTGGATTTGGCGGTCGATCGGCAGTGTCTCGCTGAAGCAATCAGCCAGCTTGGTCAGTTTAAGCAGCGCCTGTTGATCAGTAGTCCAGCCAAACGCTGTATGCAACTGGCACAAGGATTGTCAGCGCGGGTTGAGTCATGGCCTGAATTACAAGAGTTGGATTTTGGCGCATGGGAAGGCGGTCTGTGGGATGAGATTCCGCGTGCCGAGTTGGATGCGTGGGCGGCTGATTTGTGGCATTACCGCGTGGGTGGCGGCGAGACCGTACATGAGATGCGGACGCGGGTACTGCAAGCAGTCAGCCGTGCCGGGGCTTTAGGACAGGCGCAAGTGCTCTGGGTGACTCATGCAGGGGTGATTCGTATGCTGTTGGCGGAGTATCATCTGATTGCTGAGGCCGAGCGCTGGACTGCACCGATAGACTACGCCACGCCATACTGGTTCACGATTGCACCCTTGAAGACTTGATCGCTTATGCCTGCTTTTTTGCAACACTGGATTTTGGCCGTGCAGTTTTTGACGCGCTTGCCGACACCCCAAATTCGTGAGTTTAAGCCGCAGATGCTGGCCGCTTCGGCAGCGTGGTTTCCATTGGTTGGTGTGCTGATCGGTGCGCTGTTGTGTGGGCTGGTGTGGCC
>JBAQKP010000225.1:0-59526 GCA_049301135.1 Moraxellaceae bacterium
TTATGCCTGCGGCTGGCCTCACTTTTGACAGGCCAAAAGTAAGCAAAAGCCCTTGTGCTTGGAAGACTCGCCATCCATGGCTCAAACAATTCCAAGCACGTCATCCCTGTGCTTGCATTAACTCTCATGAGTGGTTGATCCGAGCGACACAGCCAGCGGTTTTTTTGTTAAGGTAGCGCGATCTTGAATGCTAAGAGAATGCAGCCGATGTCTTTGCCTTATCTGATTGCCCCGTCGATTCTATCGGCTGACTTTGCCCGTCTGGGTGCAGAAGTCGAAAACGTACTCAATGCCGGTGCGGACGTGGTGCATTTTGATGTGATGGACAACCACTATGTACCGAATTTAACTTTTGGTTCGATGATTTGTAGTGCGCTGCGCAAGTATGGCATCAGTGCGCCGATTGATGTGCATTTGATGGTGTCGCCTGTTGATCGTTTGATCGGTGACTTCTTGGACGCGGGCGCGAGTATTATTACCTTCCACCCAGAAGCGTCGCAGCATATCGACCGCTCGTTGCAACTGATCAAGGACGGTGGCGCAAAGTGTGGTTTGGTATTTAATCCAGCCACGCCGCTGCATTATCTCGATCATGTGATGGATAAAGTCGATCAAATCCTGTTGATGAGCGTCAACCCTGGCTTTGGTGGGCAAAAATTCATCCCGAGTACACTGGATAAACTGCGCCAAGTGCGCCAGCGGATCGATGCCAGTGGTCGTGAGATTCGCCTTGAAGTAGATGGTGGGGTCACACCGGCCAATATCCGCGAAATCGCCGAAGCCGGTGCGGATATGTTTGTGGCCGGTTCAGCGATTTTTGGCAAGCCAGACTATAAAGCCGTGGTCGATCAGATGCGTGCTGAGTTAGCGTTGGTGAATAGTAGGTCAGTTTGAAACGGTCGTTTTAGTGCAATTCACTGTAGCTTGAGGAATTTGTCATGACCAGCAGCGCGCCCCCCACACCCAACCTCGTACCCCTACCGATTACGATTGGCTTGGGCGTGTTTGTGTTGGCGTTTAGCTTGGGCAGCTTTATTCTATTGCCGCCGGAAGATCGGCCGTTATCGCTGATCGGGCTGGTGGTGCTGGTACATTTTGTCGTCGTGCCGCTGTTGTTTTTGATCGGTGCGCTACTGATGAATAAATTCAAAGGCGAGGGTGTGCATTGGCGTAATGCGCTGAGTCTGGGCTGGCTGATTGCTGGGGTATGGATCTTATGGAAAATGGGGACAGGCGCATGAGTGATGTATCCACCGCAACCCCGCAAACTGATAGTGCTGCACCGGCGCGTAAAACCCCGACGATTATTCTGGCCTTGTTGGTCGCTGCGAACGTCGGGATTAGTTTTGCGCCACTGCGTCCAGCCAATCCACTGCTCGAGTGGCATGCAGCGATCATGCAGGTGTTGCCTGTACAGGCATGGTTCAGTAGTGTCAGCCATCAGCAGTTGTTTTTACAGTTGCTCTTGTTGTTGGTGTTAATTCCAAGCGCGATCACGGCGCTGGCTGTGCCGCTCAAGTTGCGGGATCGGCAGTTTCAGCTTGGTCTAGTGTTTCAGATGGGCTTGTTTGTCGCGTTTATTTTTGCGATTCAGATGATGCGGATCAAGGCAGGCTAGACAGGGACAGATGAGATCACAGCGCAGCGGTCGAGTTTGATCGTCCGTTGCTTGTTTTTACAGATTAAACTCAGCTATAACTCAAACAATTCAGCATAAGGAGCCAAACAACATGCGCGGAAAGAGTTCAAGTTTAAAACTACAAGCGAGTGAAACTGCGGTACTGCATGCCGCGTCACGTTTGTATGCGGCGTATATCACGGCGGGACGGGTAGAAGTCGGCCAAGAAGCCGCCTATATCAAACGCGCGATTGAAGAAGCACACTATATGGCCAAGCTGACCGATCAGATGGTGGTCAGTGATGATGAGATGGGTTGATTTTGTATTCATCCCAACAAAAAACCGCCTCAATTTGAGACGGTTTATAATTTTAAAATCAAAAACTTACCAGCTTAAAGCGCCGCCGACTTGATAGTCAGTCACGCGGGTTTCAAAGAAGTTTTTCTCTTTGCGTAAGTCCATCATCTCGCTCATCCATGTAAACGGATTTTGCACGCCAGCAAACTGCTCTGGCAGGCCAAGCTGTACCAGACGACGATTGGCGATAAACTGCAAGTACTCTTCCATCATCGCCGCATT
This sequence comes from Moraxellaceae bacterium, assembly GCA_049301135.1. GTDB lineage: Bacteria > Pseudomonadota > Gammaproteobacteria > Pseudomonadales > Moraxellaceae > JAYXXU01. The sequence goes on from JBAQKP010000225.1 coordinate 2,199, forward strand.
CATGCCCAGTACGCCACGCGGCATAGTATCGCGTGCATATTCGATCTCTAAGGTCATGCCTTCCAAGATCATTTGGGTCACTTCATCGCGGAATTCGGCTGTCCACAGGTGTGGATTTTCGTTTTTGATCTGGTTGATCACGTCAATACCGAAGTTCAGGTGCATCGACTCATCGCGCAGAATGTACTGGAACTGCTCGGCCACGCCGCCCATTTTATTACGGCGACCCATCGACAGAATCTGGGTAAAGCCACAATAGAAGAAGATCCCTTCCAATACGCAGTAGAACGCGATCAGGTTGCGCAGTAGGCGTTGATCGTTTTCGGGTGTGCCGGTGCTGAAGGTCGGATCAGACAGGCTTTGCGTGTACTTGAGCGCCCAAGTGGCTTTTTTGGCGACACTTGGCACTTCGCGGTACATGTTAAACACTTCGCCTTCATCCATGCCCAGCGACTGAATGCAGTACTGATAGGCGTGGGTGTGAATCGCTTCTTCGAAGGCTTGGCGCAGGATGTATTGGCGGCATTCTGGGTTGGTGATGTGGCGATACAAGGCCAGCACCAAGTTGTTGGCGACCAGACTGTCAGCAGTCGAGAAGAAACCCAGTGAGCGCATGACCACGGTGCGTTCGTCAGCGGACAGACCGTTTTCGGACTTCCACAGCGCGATATCGGCGGTCATGTTGATTTCTTGCGGCATCCAATGGTTGGCGCAGCCGTCGAGGTATTTTTGCCATGCCCATTCGTATTTAAATGGCACGAGCTGATTCAAGTCGGCGCGGCAGTTGATCATGCGCTTGTCGTCGACTTGGATGCGTTGTGCGCCCATTTCGAGGTCTTCTAGCCCTGCGCTGACATCGAGGTTGTCGAGGGCATGCTGGGCGCGTTCCATTGCACTGGCTGAATCACTGAGCTTGGCTGCGGGTGAAACGGGTACAGCATGACCCACTGGTTGAGCTGTCTGCGGTGCATTTGGAACAGCCGCCAGCGTTTGAGCAGCAGGTTGCGATGGCGCGAGGTTCGGCGCTGTGCTTGGCGCAGGTTTTGTCGCGACTGCGGTGTCTTCTTCATCAAAATCGTCCCATGATAGGATAGACATGTTGGTTCCTTGGTAATGCAAAAGGAGTAATGCGCACATCATGCCAATTCATGACAGATTTTAGGGAGACAGAAGTTTAACAGTACTAGCCGATGCAAATCTGTCTATGCGCCCAGATTCTTGAACGAGCGAGATTCTACAGCAGTTATGGTTTTTTGAAAAATAAGTAATCCCAATAAATTTGATTTATTAGAGTATTTATTATTCGTGGCATTTGGTTTGTAGTGCGAGAAAAAATTGAGTTTTTAAGACAAACTTTGTGAGGTTCACAAAGTTTGCCGTTGATCCGAAATTTGATTACTCAGCAAAGAACCGAGCAAAAAAACAACAGTCAGACAAGTGCTAAAAATCTATTAACATCGCCTTGATTTGCTTCAAAAACTGCAAGCTTATCTCTAGAGTCGATAAACATGCTTAGACGGCGTTGTACCTCGTCAGCAGACTCGTTTGTGTATACAAGCCATACGGATTTTTGGCGAAGTCTAACCTCGTAATTGCCGCGAATACATGAGACTAGGTCACGATAGTGTTTACTGCTCTTACGAAACAGATCGTAAGAAATGCCAATGGTGTTCATATGAACCTCCTTCAACTTGGCGTTGAGATTGGAGGTTTTCAATGGTTGACCGATGCAGATAAATCGTAGATGATGCGTCTGCTGTAGTAAGCGATCAATCATGAAAACCTCGGTTACATGATTCTGAAGATTGTGGTAGCTTTCAGCTCGAACCTGATTGCTACCCATCTTCAAAACCAATTCTTAAAACCCATAAATTCTGTGTAGATTGCTAAAATGCTTAGCAGTGCGCTCGATCAAAAAACACTTTGTCGCTAGTCCGTGAGAAGCTCCTGACGAGTCATCCACCACAGGCACACACGTCTGCAATATCCCGACCCACCCCAGAACGCATAGCCGTGTTAACTAACGGAAGGGGCTGAGCTTTCGCCCAGCACCCATTTAAATCACTGACACGCTTCACAATCTGGATTGTCGATGGAGCAAGCCAGCGGCACGGGTGCAGCATTGGCAAACGCATCATCTTCAACTGCCGCTGCAACTGGAGCCGCGACCGAAGCCACCGCCACAGCAGCCACTGGTGCAGGTGCAGCCGAACTGACCTTGTTCAATGTGCCTGTGGTGATCGTCGATTTTTCTGCCGAAGTCGCACCCAGTGCACGCAGGTAATAGGTGGTTTTTAGGCCACGCAACCACGCCATCTTGTAAGTGATGTCTAGCTTCTTACCGTTTGCACCCGCGATATACAGGTTCAACGATTGCGCCTGATCAATCCACTTCTGACGACGGCTGGCTGCATCGACCATCCAACGCGGTTCAACCTCAAACGCGGTAGCAAAAATCGCCTTCACATCATCTGGAATCCGCGCAATCTGCTGCACCGAACCTTCGTAGTGTTTCAGGTCATTGACCATCACCACATCCCACAAATCACGGTCTTTCAATGCGCGTACCAAGTACGGATTGATTACAGTAAATTCGCCAGATAGGTTTGATTTGACGTACAAGTTCTGGAAAGTCGGCTCAATCGACTGCGCCACGCCACAGATATTCGAGATGGTTGCAGTCGGTGCAATCGCCATCACGTTACTGTTGCGCATGCCGTCCTTTTGTACTTTGGCGCGGAGGGTATCCCAATCCAGCGTGCTAGAACGATCCACCTCAAACATGCCATCTGGACGGGTCTTGGCAACCAGATCGAGTGAATCAATCGGTAAAATGCCCTGATCCCACAGCGAACCTTTAAACGTGCTATACGCGCCGCGCTCGACTGCCAATTCGCTCGACGTGTGAATCGCGTGGTAGCTGATCACTTCCATCGAATAATCGGCAAACGTCACAGCGTCATTTGAGCCGTATGCCAGACCCAGCTCGTACAACGCATCTTGGAAGCCCATGATGCCCATACCGACCGGACGATGTTTCAGGTTGGAGTTTTTGGCTTGTGGCACTGCGTAATAGTTGATGTCAATCACGTTGTCCAGCATGCGCACGGCAGTCTTAATGGTGCGCTGTAGCTTGGCTTCGTCGAGCTTGCCGTCGTTGATGTGCTTGACCAGATTGATCGAACCCAAGTTACACACCGCGATTTCATCGGCGCTGGTGTTGAGGGTGATTTCAGTACACAAGTTCGAAGAATGCACCACGCCGACGTGCTGCTGCGGCGAACGCAGGTTACACACGTCTTTAAAAGTGATCCAAGGATGGCCGGTTTCAAACAACATCGACAGCATCTTGCGCCACAGGTCTTGTGCTTTGATTTTTTTGAACAGTTTCATCTGTCCATCAATACACATTTGCTCGTATTCGGCATAGCGCTGGCTGAAGGCAGCACCCGTCAGATCATGTAGATCCGGCGCGTCAGATGGACTAAACAGTGTCCAATCTCCGCCTTCAATCACCCGCTGCATAAACAAGTCAGGAACCCAGTTGGCGGTGTTCATGTCGTGGGTACGACGGCGATCATCACCAGTGTTTTTGCGTAGCTCTAGAAACTCTTCGATGTCCAAGTGCCATGTTTCAAGATAAGCACAGACCGCGCCTTTGCGCTTGCCACCTTGATTGACCGCGACCGCAGTATCGTTGGCGACTTTCAGAAACGGCACAACGCCTTGTGACTTGCCGTTGGTGCCTTTGATATACGAGTTCAGTGCCCGTACTGGTGTCCAGTCATTGCCCAGACCACCCGCCCATTTTGACAGCATCGCATTGTCACGCACGGCGTTATAGATGCCATACAAGTCATCTGGCACAGTGGTCAGATAGCAAGAGGATAGTTGTGGCCGTAAGGTTCCGGCATTAAACAGTGTCGGCGTTGAAGCCATATAGTCAAAGCTCGACAGCAACTGATAAAACTCAATCGCGCGTGCTTCACGGTTGGTTTCTTGGCTGGCCAAGCCCATCGCTACCCGCATAAAAAACAACTGCGGCAATTCAAAACGCACGTCATTGCTGTGCAAGAAATAACGGTCATACAACGTCTGTAGGCCGAGATAGGTAAATTGATTGCTTTGATTCGAATCAATCGCCTTGGCTAAAGTCGCAATATCATAGGTCAGCAGTTCAGGATGTAGTAGCTCAAGCTCCACACCGCGTTGCAGGTAGACGGGTAGCGCATCGGCTTCTGAGGTGTCGAGTGGCAAGCCCATAAAGGCCAAACCTTCTTTAAGCAGATCTTGTAGCAACAGCCGTGCGGTCACATAGGTATAGTTGGGCTCTTGCTCGATACGGGTACGTGTTGCCATCATTAGGGTGGTGGCAACGTCGCTTTCGGCCACACCGTCATACAGATTTTTGACGGTTTCTTCGACCACAGCCGCCACATCAATCCCGTCTAGACCAGCAGCAACTGATTGCATGGTATTTTGCAGTGCGCCCAAGTCCAGCGGCTTGCGCTGGCCATCTGCGCCGGTCACTTGTAGGGTTGGATGGTGGTGGGTGCTGGTGTTTTGTTGGCGCATTGCGGCATGTTGCTCACGATAGATCACATAGCTCCGCGCAACTTTTTGCTCGCCGGTGCGCATTAAGGCCAGTTCGACCTGATCTTGAATTTCTTCAATATGCACTGTGCCACCGGACGGTAGGCGACGTTTAAAGGTATTCATCACCATTTCGGTGAGCTGACTGACCCGATCACGCACCCGACTTGAACCACTGGCTTGCTGTCCTTCGACCGCCAAAAACGCTTTGGTAATCGCCATGCTGATTTTTTCAGCATCAAATCCGACCACACTGCCGTTACGTTTGATCACCCGAAGCTGACCCGGTGCGGTCATCGCAGTGCTGTTGGAATCTGGGGAATCAAGCAAAGTGGTACTCATGTGCGCTCCGGCAAGCGATTGTGGTTGCGGTGAAGATGAATCATCAGTAATGCAAAAGACTGATAGAGGTTCAACTGCGGTCGAACCACAATCTATAGTGTTATAAACAGGGATGAGCCACAACATACGGGAACAGCAAGGCAGATGCAAGGTATGAATGGCCAGTCAAAATCTAGATTAAATTGCACTAAAAAACAGCAAATCGGCTGTAATAATAGATGTCACAAGGGTTTGTCTCTGGGTCGCCTGTGGATAACGCTGTGGATAAATCTAGCGAAATAAACTCAAAAAAAAATCTTGACACTGTGTTTCAGGAATCTCGCAAAAAGTAACGCTTCAGACAAGCTGTATCAGTTTGGTGATTGGAACTTGGTTTACATTGTAAACGGTGTACTATTGCCAATATCAGCATGTGGGTATGAGGCTTGATTTTTAAGCGATACCTGATGTTGACCTAACATTTGAATGATTGGTTTGCTGGGGAAAATTGATGTCGCAAGAAGAAAGATTGCCGCGTATTTTGATCGTTGAAGACGATGAGCGTCTTGCAACGTTGACGCAAGATTATCTGATTCGCAATGGCCTAGAGGTCGGTGTCGAAACTGATGGTAATCGTGCGATTCGCCGCATCGTGGCCGAACAGCCGGATTTGGTCGTGTTGGACGTGATGCTGCCGGGTGCTGATGGTTTGACCGTCTGCCGTGAGGTACGCCCACACTTTCATCATCCGATTCTGATGCTGACAGCGCGTACCGAAGACATGGATCAGGTACTGGGTCTGGAGATGGGCGCCGACGATTATGTTGCCAAGCCCGTGCAGCCGCGTGTGTTGTTGGCGCGGATTCGGGCGCTGCTGCGCCGTACTGACAAAGTGCCAGAAGATGATGTTGCACAGCGTTTAGAGTTTGATGATCTGGTGATCGACAATGGTGGCCGTTCGGTGACGTTGGCTGGAGAGCCGGTTGATTTTACCAGCGCCGAGTATGATTTGCTGTGGCTGTTGGCCTCAAATGCCGGTCGGATTTTGTCGCGCGAAGATATTTTTGAGCGTCTGCGCGGCATTGAATACGATGGCCAAGACCGCTCAATTGATGTGCGGATTTCGCGGATTCGGCCGAAGATCGGCGATGATCCTGAAAATCCACGCCGGATTAAAACCGTCCGTAGCAAAGGTTATTTGTTCGTCAAGGAGTCTGGCTCAGGGCTGTAATATGCGGATCAAACGTTCAGTTGACTGTTGCCGTAGGCGCAGTCTGCATTGGACGAGCGCCTGACCGATGCCACATCGGACGGTCAGCAGCTTTTGGCACAGCATCTTCCTGCGTATCTACGCAGGTTTGGTGCTGGTGTGCGCGTTGGTTGGGATTTTTGCCTATGTGTTGGTGCAAAGCATCAATGCACAGCGTGCGCAGAACTACCGCGAGGATATGGCGTCTGGGGCGTTTTATCTGATTACCCAAGGTGTGGTGCGGCAGCCCGATGCGATGTCACGGCAGAACTGGCTCAACGATGCCAGTGTATTGCTGAATGTACCGCTGTCTTTAGTGCCGCTAGACACGATTGAGCTGAGTCGCTACGAGCGCGAGCAGCTTGATGACGAAAATGCGGTTGTTCGCTATCAGCCTGATAAAGAGTACGGCGACGTTTACGCCAAAATACCCAACGAAGACCTGTTGTTATATGCCCGTATTGATCGACTCGGTGAGCAACAAATCAAAGCGATGGCGGTGTTTTTACTCGATGATCTGGTCAATTATCCGGCGCAGGAAAGCTTGAGACTCGCGCAACTGAAACAAAAATTTAGCTTTAGTATCAGTATTAAACCTTTGTCTAGCGTTGATTTAGACATGGATCAGATGCGGCGGATTCGGCGCAATGACGTGGTGCTGGTGTTCAGCGATAGTGCCACCGCCAGCGGGTCGACCATTCAGATCGTCAGTCCAGTCAGTGGCAATGAAGCCTTGGTGATGGGGCCGATTCCGCTGTTTAACTGGTTGCCGTTTCGCTTGTTTGCCGGTGTGACTTTACTCAGTTTGTTTTTGATCAGCTTGGGTGTATACACGCTGATTTTTCCACTGGAGCGCAAACTCCGGCAAGTCCAAGTCGGCGTGCGGCAGGTGCGTTCTGGTGATTTTTCGACCCGCGTGCCAGTGTCTGGCCGTGATGAAGTGGCGCATTTGGCCAGTATGTTTAACAACATGACCGAGCATATCCAGCGTCTGATCGAAGCGCAACGTGAGCTGACACGGGCAGTGTCGCATGAGCTACGCACGCCGGTGGCGCGGATTCGCTTTGGGGTGGAAATGCTGGCCGACACCCCCGACGAAGACTCGCGCTGGGATCAGCAAGCGCAGATTGATCAAGACATTGAGTCACTGAACTCACTGATTGATGAAATTTTAACCTATGCCAAGCTCGAAGAAGGCACACCGTCGCTGAACCTCGAAATGATTGTGTTGGCGGAGATTGTCGAGCAAGTCGCCAGCGAAACCATGGCGCTCGGCAAACCGATTAAAGTCGAAAAAACCCTACCAGACCAATCGGTTCAAGCGATTGCGGAGCGGCGCTACTTGCATCGCGTGGTACAGAATTTAGCTGGTAATGCGACACGTTATGCCGAAAGTCGGATTCGGATTAGTGCAGGGATTACGGATGGTTTGGCATTTGTTTGTGTCGAAGATGATGGCGCAGGCATTCCCGAAAAAGATCGTGAAAAAATATTTTTACCATTTGCGCGGCTGGATGATAGTCGCACGCGTGCGTCGGGTGGTTATGGCTTAGGTCTGTCGATTGTGTCGCGGATTGCGTTTTGGTTTGGTGGTCGTATGCAGGTCGATCAAAGCCCTGAACTCGGTGGCGCACGCTTTATCATGCGTTGGCCGATTCTGCCGACAAAAAATTAATTTTGTATAACACAGGGCATGTTTTGATGCCATGATTTGCACTATGCTATCTGATACAACATTCGGTTTTTTATCCAAAAAATGACTCAGCCGTTAGCAATGACCCGCGATCAATTATTACAGTTGCTGACTGATTTGGTCAGACAGCCCGATTTTCAAATGGTGCAGTTTGAGTCGTTGATGCGGCATGAGGTGCGCGCCTTAATTCCACATGATGGTGTGGTGATGGGCTATGGCACGATTCAACAGAATCAAGTGATGATGAATGACTTTGTCGCAGTGGATTATAATCTTGCCATGCTGGCTGAAATGAGCCTACATACCAGTTTTGAGGAACGTCCGGTCTTAAAAGTCTGGCTAGAGCGGCAACAACCGATGATCTTGACGCCTGCCGTGCTACAGGAGATTGGCTCGGCCTATGAGCTTGAAGAAATGCTCAAGTTCGAGCTACATCCAATGCTGATTCATGGTCAGCGTGACCTATCGGGTAATATGAGTAGTTATTTTAGTTTTAGTCGCTGTAAGGCGACACCAGAGCAGGCTTGTGCCGATATTGCGGCGTTGATGCCATTTTTACATGTGTTGTTAACCCGTGCGATGGTCAGTCGCCGCCGCTATTTTCGCTACGATCTGAGTGGTAAAGAACAAAAAATCATGGCGTATCTGGGCAAGGGCTACTCCAATAAAGAGATTGCTGAGTTTTTGGACTGTAGTCAGTTTACGATTAAGAACCAGGTAGCAACCATTTTGAGAAAAATGAATGCCAGTAATAGAACAGAGGCTATATATCTGTTTAATAAGGTTTTTTAGACTTAAAAAACATACCCGACAGGCTGGTTGTGTTGTCCTGTGTACCTATCGGGTAGGTCATTATCAATTAAGCTCAGCATCGACGCTGATATAAGCAGTCTGCTGATTCGGTGTCGTTATCTGCTGTTTGATTTAATATTGGCTTAGACACAGAGTGCCCTGATTTCGTCTGCTCAACAATAGCCCGAATGGACTAATACGACGCAGTTTGACGTACTCAATTTTGACCATGATCGAGCAAGATGCTGTATCAAACTCGCACTAGGATGGCAGGAGTTTGCTACAATTCGCGGCATTTTTAGTCTGTTGGAAATCATCATGAGTGAGTCAAGCCGACCCTTGGCCGAGCAGGTCGCAGAACAAGTGGCGCAGCGTCGCACGTTCGCTATCATCTCACACCCTGACGCGGGCAAAACCACCATGACTGAAAAGCTGCTGTTGTGGGGCAAGGCGATTCAGGTTGCCGGCGAAGTGAAAAGCCGCAAATCCGACCGGCATGCCACCTCAGACTGGATGCAGATGGAAAAAGATCGGGGGATCTCGATCACGACATCCGTGATGCAGTTTCCATTTCGCAATCACATCATTAATCTACTCGATACCCCCGGCCACGAAGACTTTTCCGAAGATACTTATCGCACCCTGACCGCCGTGGATTCGGCGCTGATGGTGATCGATGGTGCCAAAGGCGTCGAGGAGCGCACCATCAAGCTGATGGACGTGTGTCGGATGCGTGACACGCCGATTATTTCATTCGTCAACAAAATGGATCGTGAGATTCGTGAGCCGCTTGAACTGCTCGACGAAATCGAAAACGTCCTGAAAATCCGCTGTATTCCGATCACATGGCCGATTGGCATGGGGCGGGATTTTGTCGGAGTCTATCATTTGGCGTCGGACACCACCTATCTGTATCAAGCCGGTCATGGTACCGAGATCGTCGAGGTCGAAACACGGCAAGGCTATGATCACGCCGATATCCGCGAGCGGATGGGTGAGCGGGATTTTAAGGCGTTTGAAGAGTCACTCGAAATCGTGCAGATGGCCGCCGATGATCTGGATTTAGATTTGTTTTTAAGCGGTAAACAAACGCCAGTGTTGTTCGGTACGGCGCTGGGTAACTTTGGCGTGGACATGGTGCTGGATGCCTTTGTCGATTGGGCTCCCGCGCCGAAAGACCATCCGGCGGTGGAGCGTACCGTAAAGGCCAGCGAAGCCGGTTTTAGTGGTTTTGTGTTTAAGATTCAGGCCAACATGGATCCGAAGCACCGTGACCGCGTGGCGTTTATGCGGATTTGCTCCGGCAAATACGAAAAAGGCTTAAAAATGAACCACGTCCGTATCGGCAAAGAAGTGCGGATTTCGGACGCGTTGACCTTTTTGGCCGGTGAGCGAGCGCATTTAGAAGAGGCGTGGCCGGGCGATATTATCGGCTTGCACAATCACGGCACGATTCAGATCGGCGATACCTTTACCGCCGGTGAAAAACTGCATTTTACCGGTATTCCACACTTTGCGCCGGAGATGTTTCGGCGGGTTCGCCTAAAAGATCCTTTAAAATCTAAGCAGTTGCAGAAAGGACTCAAGGAGCTATCCGAAGAAGGCGCGACGCAGGTGTTTATGCCACAGATCAGTAATGATCTGATCTTGGGTGCGGTCGGGGTGTTGCAGTTTGAGGTGGTGGCGTTCCGGCTGAAGGAAGAATACAAGGTCGATTGCGTGTACGAACCAGCCAGTATTGCCACGGTGCGCTGGATCGAGTGCGACGACGACAAGATGCTGAATGACTTTAAGAAAAAAGCCCATGACCAACTTTCAGTCGATGGCGGTGGGCATTTGACTTATCTAGCACCAAGTCGCGTCAACCTGCAAATCATGCAAGAGCGCTGGCCGGAGATTAAATTCCGTACCACGCGCGAGCATTGATCTAAACGGGCAGTGACGATTAATGCTGCCCTAACCAGCGATTGATCAGCTTATTCAGCGGGTCAGGAGTCACGCCGCTGAGGTGATACAGTGCCTTACTGGTCAGTCCGACTGGCCAGTGGGTTGGCGCAAACCATCGGTTGGCACTGGCGGCTTTGTATACCACTGCTGCCACGTCCTCTGCGCTCAGATGCACACCCATTTTTTTGATGCTACCCGCATCCATACCGGTCACCATCGCGGTCTGCACAAACATCGGCATGATGTCCATCACACGGATATTGTGTGGTCGCCATTCGTTATCTAACGCTTCGGTCAAGCCGCGTACCGCAAATTTACTGGCCGAATAACTGGCTAAATTGCTCTGTCCATAGATCGCCGATGCTGATGATAAGTTAATCACCCGTGCGCTATGTGGATTGGCCTTGAGATGCTCAAAGGCACTGTGGCAGCCGTTCAGCACGCCGTTGACATTAACTTGCATGGTGCGGTGATGGTCGTCGAGTGGGGTGTTTTCGAATGCGCCAGAGTATAAAATGCCCGCGTTATTCAGCAGCACGTCCAATGCACCCGCCCAATACACAAAACCATCCAGCGCACTGTGCCATTGTTTAGGATTGCTGACATCAAGTGAGCCGGCCATCGCCCGATCATGGCCAATCTCGCGCGCCAACATCGTCACCGCGTTAAAATCACGATCAAACAGTCCAACCCGCCAGCCCGCCTCTGCAAATAAACGCGCTGTTGCTGCCCCAATACCCGCACCTGCACCGGTGATAAAAATGGTTTTTTTACGCATAAAAGACGTCCTCTGTTCAATCTCATCAGCCATTCATGGCATCATGCCAGAACTGCGGCTGCGTCGGTATTGGATTTTTAGATCATCCAGCGCATTGTTGGGCATGACATGGCCGTCGCACCATCCACGAGGTACACATGACCGATTATGGCATTTCTGAATTGCTTGCAATCATGGCGCAATTGCGGCGCGATTGTCCGTGGGATCGAGCGCAAACGCCAGCCAGCCTGACCCGCTATGCCATCGAAGAAGCCTACGAGGTCGATGCAGCGGTGCGTGACGGCGATCCGGTAGCAGTCTGCGATGAACTCGGCGACTTGCTGCTACAGGTGGTGTTTCAGGCGCAGATGTACCAAGAGCAGGGCGCGTTTAATTTTGCTGATGTGGTGGCGGGCTTGCAGGCCAAGCTGATTCGGCGGCATCCGCATGTGTTTGCTGATAAAAAAGCTGCTGATGTCGATGCAGTGGCGCAAGCATGGGATGCTATTAAACATACCGAGCGCAACGGTCTGCGGCGGCGCTTGGATCAAATCAAAGCCGGTTCAGGCTTGATGCAAGCACAAGACCTACAAAAACAAGCGGCCAAAGTCGGTTTTGATTGGCCAGACGTGACCGGCGCACAAGCCAAATTAGATGAAGAAGTCGCTGAACTGGAACACGCCATACAAAGTGCTGACGCCGCCGCGATTAAAGACGAATTGGGTGATTGTTTATTTGCTTTAGTCAATATCGCTCGCAAACTGAATATCCAAAGCGAAACGGCGATCCTAGGCACTGTGCATAAATTTAAGTCACGTTTTGCTTACATCGAAGATCAATTGGCCGAGCGCGGCAAAACGCCGGAGCAAAGCAGTCTGATCGAGATGGATCTGCTGTGGGAGCAGGCCAAAACTGCCTTAAAGTCAGCAGGTCAACCGAATGGATAACCTGAACGCGCCAGCATTGATTGATCCATTTGCGCGGCGGATTCGTTATGTACGTTTGTCGGTGACGGATCGTTGTGATTTTCGCTGTGTGTACTGCATGGCCGAAAACATGACATTTTTGCCGCGTGATCGACTGATGACGCTGGAGGAAATTGCCCGTTTGGGACGGGTGTTTGCCGGTTTAGGCGTGCAGACCTTTCGACTGACTGGCGGTGAGCCGCTGGTGCGGCGCAATCTGCCATGGTTGGTTGAGCAGTTCAGTCAGCATAGCGATGTGGTGATGACCAGCAATGGCGCACGTTTAAGTCAATTGGCTGCACCGCTCAAAGCGGCCGGTTTATCCAGAATTAATATCAGCTTGGATTCGCTTGACCCGCAGCAGTTTCTTGACATTACTCGCACGGGGGATTTGGCTGATGTGCTGCGCGGGATTGAGGCGGCGCAGCAGGTTGGTTTTCGGGTCAAGCTGAACGTGGTGGTGATGAAAGGCCGCAATGATTCGCAGATTTTGCCGATTGTGGCGTTTGCGGCGCAGCGTGGCTTGGATGTCTCGTTTATTGAGGAGATGCCACTCGGCCAAATCACCGAGCATTCGCGCTTGCTGAGTTTTATGCCGAGTGCTGAGATTGAGCAGTTGATTGCGCAGCACTATGGCTTGGAGACAACGGATTATCAGACCCAAGGCCCTTCGCGCTATCTGCAACTAGCGGATCATGCGACGCGGATCGGGTTTATTTCGCCGCATAGTCATAATTTTTGTGGGGATTGTAATCGGGTACGGGTGACCAGTGAAGGGCGTTTGTTGTTGTGCTTGGGCAATGAGCAGGGCGTGGATTTATTGCCGCTGCTGCGGGATCAGGCCAGCGATGCGGAGATTGCGGCGCAGATTCAGACGGCATTACAGCAGAAACCTGAGCGACATCAGTTTGATCTGAACCAGCAGGAGCCGCAGATTGTGCGCTTTATGAATATGACAGGGGGGTGATCATATTGATACGGAATCGGGTGATAGGTTTGCTGACAAAAAACAAAAAATTGACGCTACCCTCAAATTATTCGATCTGATAGTCTAGTCAGACTGGTTGTTTTAAGGAGGTGTGTGATGTGGCAGTTACAAGAGGCAAAAAGCAAATTTAGCCGAGTGGTCGATCTAGCGCGTAACACTCCCCAAGTGATCAGCAAGCATGGTGTTGCTGCGGTGGTGGTGATTTCTGTAGAAGAATATCAACGACTCACCACGCCCAAGCGCAGTTTATACGACGTGTTATCCAGTGCGCCCAAGGTCAACTTAGACGTGAACCGACAGGCTGACACTGTGCGTTCGTGTGAGCTATAAGGATGTCGGATTATTTGCTTGATACCTGCGCTTTGTCAGAATTTACCAAACCAAGGCCTGACTCTGCATTCATCCACTGGTTTCAATGTTTGCCAGAAAATAGGCTGTATCTGTCGGTGTTGTCCATCGGTGAGCTGCACAAAGGCGTGATGCGGTTGTCGGATGGACAGCGCAAAGTTGATCTGATGTTATGGCTGCAATCCGTAGAGTCCAGCTTTGCAGATCGGCTGCTGCATTTCGACTTGCTGGCTGCCAAACGCTGGGGAGAGCGTGTCGCCGCACTTGAACAAACGGGCAAAAAGCCTGCTACGATTGACAGCTTAATTGCCGCCACCGCGCTACAACACCAATTGACTTTAGTCACTCGCAATACAGCAGATTTTCAGTATTTTGGGGTGCAGTTACTCAACCCATGGCAATAAGATAGAGCAGTCAACGTTATTTAATCATTTGGCGATGACCTAAAAAACACCGATCAAAAGGAATCTATGATGTTGAATATACGCAAAATTAGCCTACTAGGACTGCTACTCAGTTGTTCGTTGACCAGTCTAGGTAGTCCGATCTGTGTCGCCTCACCGACCGAAGCGCACCGCGTCTTAATGACCAAAAATCCATTTACCGAATCCAATCCGGCTGCAACAGCACCTGCTGCATCCCAACCCAGTGTTCGTGCCACAACCCCCGCGCAGCAACGAAGCACAGCCGCTCAGACCGACCGCACCCAAACCTCGAACAGCAACACAGTGAATATCAATCAAGCCGATGCCATGACGCTGGCACAAGTTTTGGTCGGGATTGGCGACAAAAAAGCCCAAGCGATTATCGAATACCGCCAAACGCACGGTGCATTTACCATGATTGAGCAACTGGATAACGTCAAAGGGATTGGCGAGGCGACGATTGAAAAAAACCGAGCGCGGGTACGATTCCAGTAGAGGTGACGTAACATTACCCAAATAGTGTTACGAATTTACCCTCTTGGTGAGCATGTGGTAACACTTACCCAACCACTACTCCTGAGTTTGGCACAGCATAAAAATTCGTTCTTAAATTTTAATTTTTATTTATCAGATGGTTAATTTTTTTTAAGGTCAAAGCCGGTCGGTTTGGCATGCTTTCTGCAATTACTAAGTAGAGCAGCCAACAAGCATAATCCGCTCGGTCACAGCAAAAATCGCGATACCGCTGGATAACCATAACGCCAGCAGCGGTGTGTAATAGCGATCCAAAAAGCAGCAAAACCGAGGGAAAAGCACGACAAGCGTAACTTCAAAGGTGGGTGTGAGATGTGGGTTAAATAGAAGATAGTTATCGTAACAGCGCACGCGGAAGAGCAATCTTCCGCGTTTTTTTTGTGGGTCAGGCAGTGCAGATGCGACAAAAATTGCTGATTGACGAGCAAACCGCTATGATCAGGCGGTATTTTGACTGATTGTTTTATTGTTTGCTTTTAAGGAGCATGCCGCCTGTGCAAACGTTGCGCGCATCCAAGCTAGGCCTCAATCCTTCGCTGTTGTCCCCTGCCATTTTAGATGTATTGACCACGCTGACGGATGCGGGTTTTGAAGCCTATATCGTCGGTGGTGGCGTGCGAGATCTGTTGTTGGGTTTACATCCTAAAGATTATGACGCGGTGACCAACGCCACGCCCAGCCAGATCAAGTCTGTATTTGGTAAACGCTGTCGAATTATTGGCCGTCGGTTTGAGTTGGCACATGTGTATTCTGGCCGCGATATGATTGAGGTAGCGACTTTTCGTGCGCCACCAAGCCGCCCGAATACCACCGCGTCTGGCATGGTCACGCGTGACAATGTGTGGGGCACGATTCAGCAGGATTTTGTGCGGCGCGACTTTACCATCAATAGCTTGTACTACCAGCCATTGAAGGGTCAGGTGCTGGATTTTTGCAATGCGATTGGCGATATTCAGGCACGTAAGATTAAATTTCTCGGGCAGCCTGCGCTGCGCTTTGAGGAAGATCCGGTACGCTTGCTGCGGATTTTACGTTTTGCTGCCAAGTTACAGTTTCAGATTGATGCAGATATTTTAAAAATATTAAAGCCGAGTTTGGCTGAACGCTTGCTGGAAGTGTCGCCGCATCGACTATATGACGAAAGCCAAAAAATGTTCAGCGGCGGCTATCTGGGACGCTTGTTGCCACTGATGATCCAACATCACGCATGGCCGATGTTGTTTGCCGATGTACCGGCCAAAATGACTGCGTTTATTCAGCGCGCCGCCGACAATACCGACCAGCGGATTGCGGCCGGTAAGAGCATTAATCCGGCGTTTTTTTATGCGGTCTTGCTGTGGCAGCCGTTTATGCAACGGGTGCAGCAACTCGAACAAAGTGGCCTGCCGACCCATGATGCGTGGACACAAGCGGGCGTGGATGTGCTGCGCCGCCAGCAACGGCATACCGCGATTCCACGTTATGCGGAGATGTTTATCCGTGAGGTGTGGGAGTTACAACCGCGTTTGATTCAGCCCAAAGCCCGTCAGATTCCGAGTCTAGCGACGTTGCCACGTTTTCGGGCGGCGTTTGACTTTTTATATTTGCGCGAGCAGATCGGTGATCCGCTGGCAGCCGGCATGGGGCAGTGGTGGCATGACTATCAAGAGATGTCGACCGACCAGCGTGAACTGGCGATCCGCAGCCTTAACCGTCAGCAGTTGCGCCAACAGCGCCAAGCCCAAAGCCAGCCACAGCACGCTGCACCAGCAGTATGGGCGGCTGAGCCGGTCAGCACGGATCCGTTAAGCGCGCTGGCCGAAGAGATTGCCGTGGATGACACGGCGGTCGAGTCGCGTTCGGCGCGTCGCCGCCGTGTACGCCGTGAAAAAGCCCAAGCAGAACGTGCACTCAATACACAGCGGCCTGCACCGGCTCTTGCGGTTGATCTTGAGACAGCCCGTGCAGTGGACGAGCCGACTCAACACGATGATGATGCGTCGTTGGTGTTTGCAGAGGGTGAGTTGGAGATTCCAGCACCAGCGTCTCGTCCGGCCAGAGCACCTCGCGCAGAGGCTGCGTTGCCGCGTCGTCGCCGTCGTCCGCGTGATCTGTCAACGGTGTTTATGGGGCCGTACTGATGCGGTTGGCATGGATTGGGCTGGGCAGTAATTTGGCCAATCATTTGGGTGATCCGCGTGATTTATTGCGAGCAGCGGTGACGGGTTTACGTCAATTGGGGCGTGTGCAGGTCTCGTCGCTCTATGCCAGTGCACCGATGGGCCCGCAAGACCAGCCTGATTATTTAAACGCGGTTGTTTGTGTTGAGACGGATTTAGCGCCGTATGCCTTGTTGGCCTATGTACAGGCGCTTGAGCAGGCTGCGGGTCGGCAACGTCTGCGGCATTGGGGTGAGCGCAGTTTGGATTTGGATATTTTGCTGATGCAAGATGTACAAATGGTAGCAGCAGATTTAGTGATTCCACATGTCGGGCTGATGCAGCGTGCCTTTGTGGTACAGCCGTTATTGGAGTTGGATGCCGATTTTCAGGTCGATGGGGTGTATTTGCGTGACCTGATTGTCGCACAAGCATCAGATGGGATTCGGCGGGTGGACAGTCATGGTTGGGCAGATGCTCCGATTTTAGCTTGAGGCGGAATGATGATTCGTTTAAGTCAGTTGATGGCCTATAAGGCCAATGGTACAAAATTTTCTTGCTTGACTTGCTATGATGCAAGCTTCGCTCACAGCATGCAAAATGCTGAGATTGACGCTATTTTGATCGGTGATTCGCTCGGTATGGTGGTGCAAGGGCATGATTCGACCTTGCCGGTGACAGTTGAAGATCTGGCGTACCATACACGTGCAGTGGTGCGTGGCAATCAACATGCGTTGATTTTGGCCGACTTGCCGTTTATGAGTTATGCGACGATTCCAGATGCCATTCGCTCTGCCACGACACTCATGCAGGCCGGTGCGCATGTGGTCAAACTCGAAGGCGGTGCATGGCTGGCGGATACGGTGCGCGTCTTGGCACAAGGTGGCATTCCGTGTTGCGTGCATCTGGGCTTAACCCCGCAATCGGTTAATGTGTTTGGGGGCTATAAAGTCCAAGGTAAAACCCGTGCCGCTGCCGATCAATTGCTGGCTGACTGTGATGCGGTCGTCGCCGCAGGTGCGGCTGTTTTGTTGCTCGAATGTGTGCCTGCGCAGTTGGCACGCGAAGTGCAAGCTCGCTTTGCGGTTCCGGTGATTGGGATTGGGGCAGGGGTGGATTGTGACGGTCAGGTGTTGGTGATGCATGACATGTTGGGGGTGCATCAAGGCAAGCCTGCGCGTTTTGTGCGTAACTTTATGCAGGATGCAGCGAGTATTGATGATGCGTTTAGACAGTTTCATTTGGCCGTACGGCAAGCACAGTATCCTGCGCCAGAACATACTTTTCAGATCGAGTTATAACCGATGAAAACAGAAACCACTTTGCAGGGTTTGCACGCCGCACTGGGCGCAGCACGGGCTGCACGTAAATCGATTGGCTTTGTGCCGACCATGGGTAATCTACACGAAGGGCATCTGCGGCTGGTGCAAGAGGCGCGCAATCGCTGCGATATTGTGGTGGTGAGTGTGTTTGTGAACCCAACGCAGTTTGGGCAGGGCGAAGATTTTGAGCATTATCCACGCACACTAGAGGCGGACTCGAAGTTATTGTTTGATGCCCAGTGCGACATTTTATTTGCGCCGAGTGTGCAGCAAATGTACGGCGATGCTGCACAGCAAACCACGGTGCAAGTGGATTCGGTTGCCGCAGATTTATGCGGGCGCAGTCGGGCGGGGCATTTTACTGGCGTGGCGACTGTGGTAACCAAGCTGTTTAATATTGTGCAGCCGAATGTGGCGTTTTTTGGTGAAAAAGACTATCAGCAGTTGGCGGTGATTCGGCATTTGACCCGTGATCTGTGTTTTCCGATTGATGTCATCGGTGTGCCGACGGTACGAGCAGCGGATGGTTTGGCGCTCAGTTCTCGCAATGGCTATTTAAGTGGCGACCAGCGCCGCAGCGCCACCACGATTTATCAGACTTTGCAGGCGCTTGCAACCCAGCTAAAACAAGGCGTGCTGGATTACGCGACCTTGTGTGAGCAAGGTGCTGCACAGTTAGCCGCCGCAGGTTTCGTGGTCGATTATGTGGAGATTCGCACGCCGTTGTTGGGTTTGCCGGATGCGCAGAGTACCGAGTGGGTGATCCTGATTGCAGCCAAACTGGGCAAGACGCGGCTGATTGATAACTTGAGTGTGAGCCTTGACTAAATTTTGCAGCATCAGTAGCCACTACCTGAGGGTCTTTTCATGAAAAAGCTACTGATCGTGTCGGGTCGTTCCGGTTCTGGCAAAAGCTCGGCATTACATATGCTGGAGGATTTGGGTTATTACTGTATTGATAATTTGCCGCTGTCGTTATTACCCGACATCGTGGCACGCTTAGATCGTGAAAAAAATCTGGATATGCTAGCGTTGGGCGTAGATGTCCGTACACCGCCGTCTGATCTGATGCAATTTGAAGAGCTTTATCAACAACTGCAAAAATACGCTGAACCCGAAATCTTGTTTTTAAATGCGCGTGATGATGTGCTGTTGGCACGCTTTGCGGCAACACATCGCCGTCATCCCTTAACTGATCGTTACAGCGTATTGTCTGATGCTTTACGAGCGGAAGAGTCACTACTGGCACCGATTGCGCGGCATGCGTCTTTGAGTTTGGACACCAGTAGCCTGAATATTCATGAGTTACAACACACCTTGTCGGTCAAGATGGGGCAGGGTGACCGGATGATTCTGATTTTACAGTCGTTTGGTTATAAGCGTGGTGTGCCACTTGATGCTGATTTTGTTTTTGATATCCGACACTTGCCCAATCCACACTGGCAGCCGGATTTGCGCGCATTGACTGGTATGGATAAAGAAGTACAAGAGTTCTTTGCCAGTCATGCTTTGGTTGAGGATATGTACCAAGATATTTTTAATTTTTTACAAAAGTGGCTGCCGGTCTTTGCTGAAGGTCATCGCAATTATCTGACTGTGGCGATTGGTTGTACCGGTGGCCAGCATCGTTCGGTGTATATGGTGAATAGACTGTGCGACGCACTTAAGGCACAATGGCCGACGCAGACTTTACACCGTGAACTGAAATACTGGTCATGATTGATAGCACGATAGACGTCATCAACAAATTGGGCTTACACGCCCGTGCAAGTGGCAAACTGATTGAAGTGACCACCAGCTTCCGTTCGTCGATTAAAATTGGTCGCGGCGATCAGTTGGTCGATGCCAAAAACATCATGTCACTGTTGATGCTTGGTGCAGGCCAGGGCACTTGCTTGCGTCTACTGGTGGATGGTGTGGACGAGCAAGCCGCCGCTGAGGCAGTTACTGCGCTGTTTGCAGCACGTTTTTATGAATCGGAATAGCCACGTCTTGGAGTAACACGATGTCTTGGAGCGATTATGTCTCGTCATAAAAGACCAGATCCAGAGCAGGCTTGGGAGGATCTTGAAGATCGTCCGAGTAAGACTGAGCTTAAAAAAGCCATGCAGCGTTTGCAGGATTTGGGTCAGCAGTTGGCTGATTTGTCGCCTGCCCAGATTAAAAAACTGCCGGTTAATGAGTATTTGATTGATACCTTGTTGGAATTGAAAGAGATTACTGCACATGAAGCGCGGCGTCGTCAGTTTCAATTGGTCGGCAAATTATTGCGCAGCGAAAACGAAGGGGTGATTATTGCGGCGTTGTCGGGTCGTCAATCCTCACGCAAGCAAGCCCAACTCAGCCGTTGGTTTGAGCGTTTGGTGGAGCAAGGTGATCCTGCGGTGAATGAGTTTGTGCGGTTACACGAGGCCGCGGAGCGACATACGCTACGTCAGCATGTGTTGCGCTTACAGCGCAGTGTGGCACAGCAAGATGCTGAGGCAGAGCAAGCGGCACTCCGACAAAATCTGGTGAATTATATTCAGCAAGTGGCCTTATTGTCTGATTAGAGCATGCGCTCGCCGTGATTGTTCATAAAAAACCAGCCTCTCGGTGAGATCGGCTGGTTTTTTTGGTTTTAATCAATCATTAAAAAATATCATCCGGCGCGCTGCGTGGTGTGACTGATGTGGCGGGTACAGTGGGCGTGTTGGGTGTGCTGTTCGAGGGCTCACGATAGCTGCCGGTTTGTGCGACATTCGGTGTGAGTCGAGTTACTGGAAGATTCGGATCAATACTCGACGACTGATCGGGCAACGCCACCGGACGCGGCGGTGGCGCAGGGCGCTGAATGATCACGCCCATCGGCGGTGCGTTGCGCCGTACAACAGGCACAGACAGCTGACCTTCGCTGGCTAGGGTTTCGATCAGATCGGAAGCACTGCGCTCAGAACGTTTCGCGCTGTCTTGGCGGGTAATCCATTGTTCTGGCACATCGGCCAGCGCTTTACCCATAAAATCCGTCCAAATTGGCAAGGCGGCTACCCCGCCATATTCCCGCCGTCCAAGACTTTTCGGTTGATCAAAGCCGACCCACGCCACAGCGACCATTGTCGGCTGAAAGCCCGAAAACCAAGCATCTTTGGCATCGTTGGTCGTGCCGGTTTTGCCCGCTAAATCATTGCGCCCCAGCTTAAGCGCGGCGCGCGCTGTGCCGACCTGCACCACGTCGCGCAGGATATTCGCCATCTCATAGGCAGCATCAGCGTCAATAATCCGTTCGGCAGGGCGAGTGATCAGCGCAGGGCGTTTAGGCTTAGCTTCTTCACTGTTTTCGCTGTCGATTGCTGCGGCGTTGTCGGTTTCACTGTTTTTATCCTGATCTACCTCACGGCTGGCCGCAGTTACTTCCTCAACGACCGGCTGAATCAGTCGGTTACGCTGCGCATCGGTTGCCGTCGCGTCTGGATTGTTTTCTGCTGCGAGATCAGTAGCACTGAGGCATTCGGCACAAGCTGCATATGGACTGGTTTGATAAATAATCTGACCTTCGTGGTCTTCGATACGCTCAATAAAATACGGCTGCACCCGATAGCCACCATTGGCAAATGCGGCGTATCCGGTCGCGATTTGAATTGGTAAAACTTGTGCTGTCCCCAACGCCAGCGTGAGATTGCGTGGTAGTTCTTGCTCAAGCATGCCAAAATTGACCAGATAATGGCGCGCACGGTCGATGCCGACCGATTGTAATAAGCGAATCGAGACCAAGTTGCGTGACAGATACAGCGCGCGCCGTAACGTCACATTGCCCATAAACCGTCCGTCGGAATTTTGTGGTCGCCACTTACCGACCTTGAGCGGGGCATCGCTGACTGGACTTTGTGGACTAAAACCACGTTCCAAGGCTAACGTATAAATAAATGGCTTAATCGCTGAGCCGGGTTGCCGCCAGCCCTGAATACTGCGGTTGAATTTACTATCGGCAAAATCATAGCCGCCGACCACTGCCTCTAGCGCACCATCTGCTGGGTTTAGCGCAATCAATTGACCCTGTGCTGCGGGAATCTGTCCGAGTTGCCAGCTGCGTTGTTCCGCATCGCCTTGAACGCGTAAGCGCACGATATCTTTGACTTTAACAATCTGAGCGGCATTCGATGGAAAATTGCCAATTCGGTTGGTATTGATGTATTTACGTGCCCAAGACATGCCCGACCAATGCACCGTGACTTCAGTGCCATCCAACAGTTCGGCTTTAAAGCTTCGGCTTTGTACCTGAGTGACTTTAGCGGGTTGTAGATCACCTACCACGCGAAAATTTTTGAGCGGTTTATCATGTGCTTCTGCACCGCGCCAGCCATGCCGTTTGTCATACGCTTCAAGGCCACGCTTGACCGCATCATCGGCAAACTGCTGTCGATCACTGCGCACCGTGGTATAGACCCGCCAGCCCGAATACTGGGCTTGTTCACCGAACTTTTCGACCAATTCCGAGCGTACCATCTCCGCCAAATACGGCGCACGCATGTCGAGTTTGCGCGAGCTCATATTTAAAGTGACGGCCTCAGCAATCGCTTGTTGATACTCAGTGGGCTTGATATAGCCGAGTTGTAACATCCGTCCCAAAATCCAATTACGGCGTTCCAGTGCTCGTTCAGGATTAGAGACAGGGTTGTAACTCGATGGTGCTTTGGGCAGTCCCGCAATCATTGCCATCTCGGCAATCGTGAGCTGACTCAGTGATTTACCATAATAAATCTTGGCTGCTGCCGAAATGCCATAGGCATTTTGTCCCAAAAAAATCTTGTTCACATACAAGGTTAAAATCTGTTGTTTGCTTAGGGTTTGCTCGATTTTACGCGCCAAGAAAATTTCGGTCAGCTTACGGCGCAAGGTGCGTTCAGGCGTTAAATAATAGTTTTTGGCGACCTGCATGGTGATGGTCGAGCCGCCAGTTTGGGTCGAACCGCTTTGCACGGCCTCAGTCAGCGCGCGGCCAAGCCCTTTAAAACTCACCCCACCATGACTAAAGAACGACGAATCTTCTGCCGCCAAAAACGCCTGCACCAAATGCTCTGGGATTTCGGCGTAGTCGATTGGGTCAGATTGTTTTTCGCCAAATAGGCCGATCAGCTTGTCATCGCGGGTATATACCTGCAAGGGCATCTCGACTTGCACGTCTTGTAAACGGCTCATATCGGGCAACGTCGGGGCTAAATACAGGTACATCCCGTAAAAGCCGACCGGAATCGCCAACGCCAAAAGACATAGCATGGAGAAAACCAAGCTAAAGAAAGAGTAAATCAGGCCTGCACGAGATAGCTTTTTCATGGTAACTACGTTTTAATACCAATCGGGACCGGAGTGATGCTGCAGTATACCCCCTAACAACGCTTGTGTGTCAGCAGCAAGTCTGATAAGACTACTGTTGGGCAGCGGGGACAGCTGTAACACAGCGCTTCGTATTTTCTACGAAAAAAATAAAAGGGAAAAAACGTGCTTTCCTTTCGTCGCAAACACAATGCCAGTCTAGTCGGTCTGGACATCAGTTCGACATCGGTAAAACTCTTGGAACTGAGTATCCAAGACGGCCGTTATCGAGTTGAAAGCTATGGAGTCGAACCTCTGCCTACTAACGCAGTGGTCGAAAGAAATATTGCAGACACCGAGGGAGTCGGTGACGCAATCGAACGTCTGGTCAAGCGTGCGCGACCGCGTACGCGCGCGGCTGCGGCTGCGGTCACCGGTTCGGCAGTGATCACCAAGGTAATTGATATGGAAGCTGATATGACCGACGATGAGCGTGAAACGCAAATTCGTCTGGATGCTGATCAGTATATTCCGTATCCATTGTCCGAGGTGAATCTTGACTTTGAAGTGGTCGGGCCATCGGCCGTACCGAATCGAGTCAGTGTCTTGCTGGCCGCCTCGCGCTCAGAAAATATCGAACAACGGGTCGATACGTTAGAGATCGGTGGCCTCACCGCAAAAGTCATGGACATTGAAGCTTATGCGATGGAGCGTGCGTTTTCACTGATCATTGATACCTTACCCAGCTCACCTGACATCGTTGCGATCATTGATATTGGTCACACCATGACCACCTTGAATGTGCTGCGTGACGAAAAAATTATTTATACCCGCGAACAAATGTTCGGCGGTAAGCAACTGACTGAAGATATCCAACGTCGTTACGGCTTGTCCTTCGAAGAAGCGACCCGTGCTAAGCGTGAGGGCAACTTGCCGGATGACTATGAGCCGGAAGTACTACGGCCGTTTATGGAGTCGGTGGTACAGCAAGTCACCCGTTCATTACAATTTTTCTTTTCATCTAGTCAATACAATGATGTTGATCACATTTTATTGGCTGGTGGCAGTGCTAGTATCACTGGACTCGCAGGTCTGATCCAAGAAAAGCTTGGCAACCGTGTCAGTGTTGCCAATCCCTTCTTGCAGATGAATTTTGCCAGTCAGATTGATACCAGCGCGATTGAAAATGATGCACCTTCCCTGATGATCGCTTGCGGTCTGGCCTTACGGAGTTTTGACTGAAATGGCAAAGATCAATTTGCTGCCATGGCGCGCCGAGCTTCGTGAGCAGCGGAAAAAAGAGTTTATTACCATCAACATTGCGATTTTTTTACTCGCCGTGGTGTGTAGTGGTTTGGTCTGGATGTTTTTTAACACCAAACTAAACGACCAGATGACTGCCAACCAACAAGTCACCAGTGCCAATACGGCGTTGGATGCGCGCCTAAAAGACCTTGATGGTCTACAAGCGCAGCGGGATGAAATTCTCGCCCGCATGAAAGTCATTCAAGACTTACAGGGTCAGCGCCCAATCGTGGTGCGCTTGTTTGATGAGTTGGTACGCATTACACCTAACGGGATGTACCTGACCCGCTTTCAACGTGCTGGTGATAAGTTTACCATTGAAGGCCGTGCGGAAAGTCCGAATACCGTATCAGAGTTGTTGAGAAACTTAGAGTCTTCGGTATGGTTTCGTAATGCGTTTATGAATTCATTTCAAGGCGTGATTGAAGGCGAAGCTGCTCCCACAGCACCAGTATCTGGTGGGGTTGTGCCACGTGCCGAAGAAGGCTATGGCCAGTTTGTGGTGTCGGTGGATTTGGCATCGCCTGAAGAGCTGACCGCTACAATCAGTGCAACCAACGCGCCAGTATCCGTTGACGGCGCGGCCATGCCGACCACCGAAACAGCGGCAGTCACGGCTAACGTCGCAGGAGGTCAGTGATGAGTACCGATAAAATTTCTTTAAACAAGACTGATACCAATGTGCCGGTCGCAAAGAAGAAAGCCTACACCTATCAAGATTTTGTGGATAGTTTTAATGCGCTAGATCCACAAAACATGGGCAACTGGCCGCTACCCGTTAAGCTGACCATTTATGCTTTTGTGTTTGCTGCGACCATGTTTTTGGCTTACTTCTTATTGATCAGTTCGGTAAATGAGCAGATCGCGAGTGCCAACAAGCAGGAAGAGACCTTACTGACCGAATACAAAGAAAAAGACTCTAAAGTGCGTAATCTTGAGCTTTACAAAGCACAAGTTGTGCAGATGGAAGAGACTTTTGGTCAGTTATTGCGTCAATTGCCAAAAGAAAACGAAATCCCCGGATTGGTTGAGGACATTAACTACACCGGCGTTGGTAGTGGCGTGCAGTTCCAAAACATTAAGGTTGAAACCGAAGTCACCCGTGAATTCTTCATCGAATTGCCGATTAATATCGCGGGTCGTGGGGATTATCACTCGTTTGGTGCATTTGTCAGTGGTTTGGCGGCATTGCCACGGATTGTGACTGTACATGACTTTGAAATTTTACCGGTTGCTGCTGACAAGAGTAAAAGTGAAATTCCAGAACTGAATATCACCTTACAAGCGCGTACCTATCGATACAATGAGCAAGCAGAGGCTAATGCGGCCACCGCTGCGGGCGAAACGGCCGTCGGTGCAACCACAGCGCCAGCTGCCGCCAGCACAGGAGCAGCACAATGAAGCCATTTATTCTGTTGTGTGGGCTGTCGGTCATGATCGCAGTGAGTGGCTGTAGCTCACGGGTGGACGTGGTGAATGAACGGATGCAGCAAATTAATGCTGAGCCGCCATTGCCCGTGCCACCACCGCCAGTGTTTTTGCCGATTCCAACCTATGGCTATGCAGCCCAGCAGTTGCGCAGTCCGTTTATGCCGCCGAGTTTGGCGCAAGAATTGCAAACCATGGCAGGGCGACGTGTGATGCCCGATTTGGCGCGTCCACCGCAGTATCTTGAGCAATTCCCGCTAGAGTCGCTGCGGATGCGCGGTACGTTGACGCGGCCATCGAGCCCATTGTTTGCACTGGTGGAAGATCCTGACGGTGTGGTGACGCGGGTGCAGGCTGGCAATTATATGGGACGCAATTTTGGTCGAATTACAAGCGTTACGCCCAGTCAAGTGACAGTGATTGAGATCGTTCCAGACGGACGTGATGGCTTTGTCGAACGACCACGCAGCCTCGTCATGGTCGATGTAGGCTCATAAGGCAATCTTGAGGACAAAAATATGATGAATCGAGTGCTGTCGACACGGATCGACCTACAGGCGGGGAAAATGACAACAGTATTCATGCAGCGCTTGGTGTTAGCCAGTGCATGTGCCATGGTTGCACAAATTACAGTGGCCGCCGAGCGTGTTGGCTTGACGCAGGTCATGCCAATTGAATTACCCAATGGTGAAACTGAACTGCGTATGGTGTTTAGTGGCCCGCCGCCCGCGCCGCAAGCCTATCAAATCGAACGTCCGGCGCGATTGGTGGTGGATCTACCCGCGACCCGCAATGACTTAAATACCCGCTATCAAAATTTGACCACTGGACAAGCGCGCAGCATGTCGATTGTGGACAATCAAGAGATCACTCGTTTGGTGATTAATTTGTCTGAAACAGGTGGCTATACCACCCGTGTCGAAGGCAATACCTTGATTTTACGGGTTGGTAAAGCAGCACTTGGCGCTGCCAATACGGTCAGTTCACCAAGCCGGATTGCGGCGGTACAAGCCAGTACAACGGTGTCCAAGCCTGCTGTTCAGGTTGAGTCGGCGATTGCCAATATTGATTTCCGTCGTGGTACTGGCGGTGATGGCCAAATATTGGTGCGTTTGACTGATCCGAGTATTCCAGTCGATGTACAGCAACAAGGCAGTAAGATCACCGCCCGCTTCCTAGGCACAAAATTGCCTGAAAATCTGCGCCGTCGTCTTAATGTAAACGATTTTGCGACGCCGGTCAGCCTCGTGGATGCCTATAACGAAGGCAGTAACGCCGTTATTGTGATTCAGCCACAAGGTGATTTTGAGTATTTGGCCTATCAGGCCGATAATCAACTGACCATCAGCGTCAAACGTCCTGCCCAAGATGCG
Source organism: Moraxellaceae bacterium (assembly GCA_049301135.1). GTDB lineage: Bacteria > Pseudomonadota > Gammaproteobacteria > Pseudomonadales > Moraxellaceae > JAYXXU01. The sequence continues at coordinate 29,666 of JBAQKP010000225.1, forward strand.
GTAAAACGGATCGAGCCGCCTACTTTCGTCGGTGAGCGGTTGTCAATGGACTTCCAAGATATTGAAGTCCGTTCGGTCTTGCAGTTGATTGCGGATTTTACCAAACAGAACTTGGTCGCTAGTGACACGGTACAAGGTCGAATCACCATTCGCCTACAAAGCGTGCCGTGGGATCAAGCACTGGACATTATTTTGCGCACCAAAGGTCTCGATCAGCGTAAGTCTGGCAATGTGATCATGATCGCGCCTGCCGCAGAGATTGCTGCGCGCGAGAAGCTTGAGATTCAGGCTTCACAGCAAGTCTTACAGCTCGCACCGTTGCAAACGGAGTACATCCAGCTCAGTTACGCCAAAGCCGTCGATGTGCAAACCTTGATCACCTCCGGTCGTAACAATGGCGGCTCAGGTAACACAGGTCAGAGCAATAATGCTGGCGGTGAAGCCAACGTCGGTAGCCTGTTGTCCTCACGCGGTACGATGTCAGTGGATACACGCACCAACACCTTGATTATTCAAGATACTGCACGCAAGATTGATGAGATTCGCGAGCTGATTCTGAAGTTGGATGTGCCAATCCGTCAAGTGATGATCGAGGCACGGATTGTGCGTGCCACCGATAGCTTTAGCAAAGAGCTTGGGGTGAAGTGGGGTGTATTGTCCAACCCTGTGACCCATGCTGGTATTGGCCATGGTCGCACCCAAATTGGTGGCAGTGAGCAAACACTGGCTGATCTACGGGATGTCGATGACGACGGCACGGTCGAGATCACCCGTCCACAGAACCTGAATATCGACATGGGCGTCACTGGTGCAGGCGCTAGTCGTATTGCATTGGGTATTCTCAATATGTCGGATGTGATCTTGGATCTGGAGCTTTCTGCGTTACAAGCGGATGGCAAAGGTGAAATTGTCGCGACACCAAAAGTGTTAACCACCGACAAGCAGAAAGCGCGTGTTGCTGCTGGTACACAGATCCCGTATCAGACAGCCACCTCAAGCGGCGCAACAGCAATCCAGTTTATTAACGCTGAACTGAGCCTTGAAGTCACACCTAGCATTACGCCGGATGGACGGATTGGCATGGAATTGTTCGTCAACAGCGATTCGCCAGGCGAAATTCAGCCGACTGGTATTCGTGCGATTGACACCAACCGTGTCTCAACCAACGTACTGGTTGATGATGGTCAAACTGTGGTGCTCGGCGGGATTTTTCAGAACCAAACCACCAAAGGCACCTTAAAAACCCCGTTCTTGGGGGATTTACCGTACGTTGGACGGTTGTTTAGAAAAGAGACCCAATCCAATAATAAGCAAGAGTTGCTTATTTTTGTGACTCCACGCTTGGTCAGTGAGACCAATACTGGACGCTAAACTGCTGTTGGAGTGATCAAGTCGTATGCCGCAATACGTGGATAGCAATTTGTTCTTGGTTGGTCCGATGGGGGCTGGCAAAACCACTGTAGGGCGGCATTTGGCTGATCTGCTAGATCGGCCGTTCTTGGACAGCGATCATGAGATTGAGCAGCGCACGGGTGCGAGTATTCCTTGGATTTTTGACAAGGAAGGCGAAGAGGGTTTTCGTCAGCGCGAGCAATCGGTGATTGCTGACTTGACCACGCGGCACAATATTATCCTTGCGACTGGTGGCGGTGCGGTGATGCGCGCCGCCAACCGACAATGTTTACAACAGCGTGGCATCGTGATTTATTTATACACGCCCGTTGCGATGCAAGTGGCACGCACTGCCCGCGATCGCAATCGACCGTTGCTACAGACAGAACATCCAGAAATTAAATTACAACAATTGCTCGATCTTCGAGATCCTTTTTATCGTGAAATTGCGCATTATATTGTGCCCACCCTTGATGGTTCGGCCAAAGACCTTGCACAAAAAATCATTTATCTGGTCAGTTCAAACACGGTAAAATAAGCGCCGAAAGGCATTGGCTCGGCGGTGTTATGCAAACATTACAGGTTTCTTTGGGTGCGCGAAGCTATCCCATTCATATTGGCCAACATTTATCTGTGGCTGATTTATTGTTGCCGCACATCACAGGTCGGCAAGTGATGATCGTGAGCAATACCACGGTTGCCCCCCTGTATTTGATGGCCTATCAAGAGGCTTTACAGACTGCAGGTCTCACGGTTGCGGTCTGTATATTGCCGGATGGTGAGCGCTATAAAACCCTAGAAACCCTGACTTTGATCTATGACGCACTGTTGTCGGTACGCTTTAATCGAGATTGTACGGTGTTGGCGCTGGGCGGTGGCGTGGTCGGCGATATGGCAGGTTATGCGGCGGCGAGTTTTCAGCGTGGGGTGGACTTTATTCAAGTGCCGACCACCTTATTGTCACAAGTGGATTCGAGTGTCGGTGGGAAAACCGGTGTGAATCATCCACTCGGCAAAAACATGATCGGCGCGTTCAAACAACCCAAGGTCGTGCTGGCTGATATGGCGCAATTGGCGACATTGCCAGATCGTGAGCTATCCGCTGGTTTGGCCGAGGTGATTAAATATGCGCTGCTGGGTGATGCTGATTTTTTGTGCTGGTTAGAACAGCACATGCCCAAGTTAGTGGCGCGTGATCCGGTGTTGTTGGCTGAGGCGGTCTATCGTTCCTGTGCGCATAAAGCACGGATTGTGGCTGCTGATGAGCATGAGCGCGGTGAGCGGGCGCTATTAAACTTAGGCCATACGTTTGGGCATGCGATTGAATCACAGTTGGGCTATGGCGAGTGGCTACATGGTGAAGCGGTGGCGGTTGGCATGCTGATGGCGGCTGATTTGTCGATGCGTTTGGGCTGGTTGACACCGGCGGATGTGTTACGGGTGAAGCAGGTATTGTTGGCGGCTCAGTTACCTGTAGATGTGCCAGAAACGATGAGCAGTGCGGATTTTTTAAGGCTGATGCAGTTGGATAAAAAGGTGTTGGCGGGTCAGTTGCGCTTGATTTTGCTTAAAAAACTCGGCGAGGCAATCATCTATAAAGATGCGCCGGTTGCATTGCTCACACAAACCTTAGACCAACGCCAATTTGCTCTGGAGTGCAGCGCTTGAATCGCTCCTCAATGATGCAAAACTGGTGGCAGCAGATTCGTCAATTTCCGTGGTTGTCAGTCGGTTGGCTGACCATCGGGGCAGGCGTACTGGTCGCGTGTTTTTTGTTATGGCTGTCGTTACAGTTGGCCGAGCGCTTGACGGTTGAGGTGATTGAGCCGGCTGCGACTGCTGAAGCGACGGTGATTTTACCGGATCGCTTAGAGGGTGAGCTTGGCATGTTGTTTGAGGCCGTGCCACCGTTAGACCTGAATAAGCAGATTGCCGCGGTCGGGCAGCGTGCGCCTGAGTTTCGTGGCACAGAGTTTATTAAAACCAATGCGAGCAATTGGACGCTACAGGTGATGAAGGTTTCACAAGAAAGTGTGGTGAAAACTTATTTATCGCAGCGTACAGATCGGCAGCGTTTTCAGTATTTTAGAGTGGTGGAAGGTGCCCAAGAGCATTATCTGCTGACCTATGGTAATTTTGCCACCGTACAAACGGCGATGGGCGCATTACAAACCATGCAGTTTGATTTGCCGAGCAGCGTCAAAGCCTTTCCTGAGCGGTTTTCGACTTATCAGTCGTTGGTCAAAGATCAAGGATCTGAGGAGCGTATGAGTGGGATGGCACAAAAAATTCGGCAAATTTTGCTGAAGCCTGTGGCCGCCCCGATTGAGGTGAATCCCGCTGAACGTGCCGTGCGAACACCGAGCACGTCGGTGCAAGAGCCAGCATTTGGCGCACTGGCTGGTGATCAGGTTGCAGCAAAAACCGACCCCGCGATCAGTTCACCATCGAATGCAGCGGACAGTAGCAGCCGTCCGAGTGCACCAAGCAGTGCGACAGCCCCCCAATCAGGCAGTTCGACACCTGCCAATCCACCGAGCAATCCTGTACCGATCCAAGATCCATTTAACTAAACGGATTGACCAAACGCTAAAAATCGCAAAAAATGGCCGATGCGACATGTTTTGTATTCAATCTATGCAAATCGGCCTGATTGTTGCATTTGAGTACAAGCGCATTTTTCTTTAGAATACTCGACCATTTTGTCTACTTTAGGTCGGTGCGCAGGACAACGCTGTGTATTTGACCCACCGTAGTGTTTAGACCGATTCCAAGGGTACGCCATGCATATGCCGCACAACGCCGCTTCCGAGCTTCCCGCCTCATCTGTGCCTGCACAGTTGGGGATGTATCAGCCAGATGATTTCCGTGACAATTGTGGTTTCGGTCTGATCGCCCATATGCAGGGTGAAGCCAGTCATGATTTGCTGCGAACGGCGATTCACAGCTTAAGCTGTATGACGCACCGTGGTGGGATTGCGGCCGATGGTAAGACCGGCGATGGCTGTGGTCTGTTGTTGGCGATGCCCAAGGCGTTCTTTCGGGCAGAAGCAGTAGCACTTGGGGTTGATCTCACCGAGTTGTTTGCGGTGGGCACAGTGTTCTTAAATACCGACACGACCTTGGCACAACACGCGCGTGACGTGATCAATGCCGAGATTGCCAAAGAAGGCTTAAGCGTGGCGGCATGGCGGGTTGTCCCGACCAATAACGACGCACTTGGCGAAATCGCCTTGCGTTCGCTGCCGGTGTTTGAGCAAGTGATGGTCAATGCCACGCCTGAACTGACCGAAGCGGAGTTTAACCGGAAGCTGTTCTTGGTGCGTCGTCGTGCCGAGCAGCAACTCCAGCATGATCCCCTGTTTTATGTGACCACGTTGGCTTCCACGGTTATCAGCTATAAAGGCTTGATGATGCCGGAAGTGATTGCTGATTTTTATCTCGATCTGGCCAATCCTGCGCTGCATTCGCATATCGTGGTGTTCCACCAGCGTTTTTCGACCAATACCTTGCCGCGCTGGCCGTTGGCACAGCCGTTTCGTTACGTCGCGCACAATGGCGAAATCAACACCATTATGGGTAACCGCAATTGGTCAGTGGCGCGTACCCCGAAGTTTGCCAATCCCTTGTTGCCAGATTTGTTGCAATTGACGCCGTTGGTTAACCGTACTGGCTCAGATTCATCTAGCTTAGACAATATGCTGGAAATTCTGGTCGGTGGTGGCATGGATCTATTCCGTGCCTTACGCATGCTGGTACCGCCGGCATGGCAAAACGTCGAAACCATGGATGCCGATTTGCGGGCGTTTTATGAGTTTAATTCCAAACACATGGAAGCATGGGATGGTCCAGCGGGCTTAGTGATCCAAGACGGTCGGCATGCGGTCTGTATGTTGGATCGTAATGGTTTGCGTCCTGCACGCTGGGTGATTACCAAAAACGGCTATATCACCTTGGCCTCAGAAATCGGCGTGTGGGGCTATGCGCCCGAAGATGTGGTATCCAAAGGTCGGGTCGGACCTGGTCAGATCCTCGTGGTCGATACCCTGACTGGTGAGCTACTGAACAATGCTGCGGTTGATCAACGCCTGAAAACCGCCCAGCCGTACAAGCAATGGCTGCGTGATCATGCGATCCATGTACAGACGGATAACGATCAAGAAGAACAACTGGCCGACCAAGGCCTGCGTGGTGATGCGCTAAAAGCCGCGCAAAAAATGTTCCACGTCACCTTTGAAGAGCGTGAGCAGATCATCCGCCCACTGGCCGAAAGTGGCCAAGAAGCGGTGGGTTCGATGGGTGACGATACCCCAATGGCAGTGTTGTCACGGCAGACGCGGCATGTGGCGGATTATTTCCGTCAGCAGTTTGCCCAAGTCACCAATCCGCCGATTGATCCATTGCGCGAAGCGATTGTGATGTCACTCGAAACTTGTTTGGGGCGTGAGCAAAATATTTTTGAAGAAGCACCTGAACATGCTGATCGGGTGATTATTTCTAGTCCCGTCCTGTCTGCCAGCAAAATGCAGCAACTGCGCGAGATTGATCGTGCGGGTTATGGCATGCAGGTGATTGACCTCAACTATCCAGAGGCGGAAGGTTTAGAAGCTGCCCTGAAGCGGATTTGTGCCGAAGCAGCAGCGGCGATTCAAGCCGGTCAAACTTTGCTGACGCTGTCAGATCGTGCTTTGCGTGAAGGTTATTTACCGGCCAGTGCGATCATGGCAACCGGTGCAGTGCATCATCACCTGTCCAACGTCGGCTTGCGGGCGGATGCCAATATCATCGTTGAGACTGGCTTGGCGCGTGATCCGCATCATTTTGCCGTGCTGATCGGCTTTGGTGCGACTGCGGTGTATCCATACCTTGCCTATGACGTGATCAATGATTTGGTCGAATCTGGCAATCTGCTGGGCGATCCGCTGTACGCACAAGCCAGCTTCCGCAAAGGCATTGACAAAGGTCTACTGAAGATCATGTCAAAAATGGGCATCTCGACCGTCGCCTCGTATCGTGCCGGTCAGTTGTTTGAAGCGATTGGGTTGTCACATCAGATCGTCGATCTGTGCTTTAAAGGTGTGCCAAGTCGGATCGAAGGCGCGCGCTTTACAGATCTGGAAAATGACCAGAAAAAACTCGCTGCCGATGCGTGGAAAGCCCGTCGTCCGATTGATCAGGGCGGCTTGCTGAAATTTGTCTTTAATAAAGAATATCATGCGTTTAACCCCGACGTGATCAACACGCTGCACAAAGCGGTGCGCTCTGGCAAATACGAAGATTTCCGCGAATATGCCAATCTGGTCAACACTCGTCCAGTCGCCACCTTGCGTGACTTGCTGAAGCTGAAAACCGACAACAGCATCGACATCAGCGAAGTCGAGTCGATTGAGCAGATTCTGCCGCGCTTTGACTCCGCAGGCATGTCGCTCGGTGCATTGTCCCCAGAAGCACACGAATCAATTGCGATTGCGATGAACACCATCGGTGGTCGCTCCAACTCGGGTGAGGGTGGTGAAGATCCAGCGCGTTACGGCACCATTAAAAACTCCAAAATCAAACAGATCGCGTCTGGTCGGTTTGGGGTGACGCCAGCGTATTTGGTCTCAGCCGAAGTGCTACAGATCAAGGTCGCCCAAGGCGCAAAACCGGGTGAAGGCGGCCAGTTGCCCGGTGGTAAAGTGAACGGCCTGATCGCCAAGCTGCGCTATTCGGTACCGGGTGTGACCCTCATTTCACCGCCACCGCACCATGACATTTACTCGATTGAAGATCTGTCGCAGTTGATTTTTGACTTAAAACAAGTCAATCCAAGTGCGATGGTGTCGGTCAAGCTGGTGTCTGAACCGGGTGTCGGCACGATTGCAGCTGGTGTCGCTAAAGCCTACGCTGACTTTATTACCATTTCGGGCTATGACGGCGGTACAGCGGCATCGCCACTGTCGTCGATTCATTACGCCGGTTCACCGTGGGAACTCGGTTTGGCCGAAGCCCAGCAAGCGCTGCGCGTGAATGACTTGCGCGGTAAGGTGCGGGTACAAACTGACGGCGGCCTGAAAACCGGTCTGGACGTGATCAAAGCTGCGATTCTGGGGGCGGAGAGCTTTGGCTTTGGTTCAACCCCGATGATTGCGCTCGGTTGTAAATACCTGCGGATTTGCCATCTGAATAACTGTGCAACCGGCGTTGCGACCCAGCAAGATCACTTGCGCGAAGAGCATTACATCGGCGAGCCAGAAATGCTGATCAACTTCTTCCGCTTTATTGCTGAAGAAACCCGTGAATTGCTGGCCAGCTTGGGCGTGCGCTCGATGAAAGAGTTGATCGGCCGCACTGATCTGCTCGAAATGCTGGACGGCGAAACTGAGAAGCAACAGCACTTGGATCTGACCCCGTTGCTGACCATTCATCCGTCAGGCGAGGGCAAAGCGCAGTATTGCGAAGTGACACGTAACGAGCCACATGATAAAGGTCTGTTGGCCGAGCGCATGGTTGAAGACATGCTACCAGCGATTGAAGCCAAAACCGGCGGCACGTTTAAGTTTATGATCGGCAACTGCGACCGCTCGATTGGTGCGCGTTTGTCCGGCGAAATCGCCAAGCGTCACGGCAATCTCGGCATGAGCGATGCACCAGTCACGCTAGAGCTAGAAGGCACGGCCGGTCAGTCACTCGGCGTGTGGAATGCTGGCGGTCTGCATATTCGCTTAGAAGGTGATGCCAACGACTATGTCGGTAAAGGCATGGCTGGTGGTCAAGTCACCATTTATCCACCGAAAGGCTCGCCATTTAAAACCCAAGACACCGCGATTATTGGCAATACCTGTCTGTATGGTGCAACCGGCGGCAAGTTGTTTGCCGCGGGCACAGCCGGTGAGCGCTTTGCGGTGCGTAACTCTGGCTGTCATGCGGTGATTGAAGGCGCGGGCGACCATTGCTGCGAATACATGACTGGCGGCTTGGTCACGGTACTGGGTCGTACTGGCTTGAACTTCGGGGCAGGCATGACTGGTGGTTTTGCCTATGTGTTGGATCTTGATGGTGACTTCTTTGACCGTTGCAACCATGAGTTGATCGACCTGAATCGCATCTCGACCGAAGCGATGGAGCCATACCGTCATCATTTGATGGACGTGATTGAAGAGTTTGTGCTAGAAACCGGCAGTGTCTGGGGACAGACCATCCTGAACGAATTTGACGAGTACAATCGTAAATTCTGGCTGGTCAAACCCAAAGCAGCAAGCCTTGTCAGCCTGCTGAAAACCACCAAAGCCGATCCACAATAACGCACGAACAGGCAAGTGCTGTCGCGTTGTCCAAGCACAGCGACAGCACTGACCCACTGGAGATACCCAAAATGGCTGACCGCCTAAGCAATGATTTTCAGTTTCTGGACGTGCCACGTCAGGAGCCAGAAAAAAAAGATATCGAGGCGCGTACCCATGCGTTTGTCGAGATTTATCAGCCACTGGAGCAAAAGCCAGTCGCTGAGCAGTCGCACCGTTGCCTCGACTGCGGCAATCCGTATTGTGAGTGGAAGTGTCCGGTACACAACTACATCCCAAACTGGCTCAAGCTGATCTCTGAAGGTCAGTTGTTCCAAGCGGCTGAATTGTCACACCAGACCAATACCTTGCCAGAAGTCTGTGGTCGGGTCTGTCCACAAGATCGTCTATGCGAAGGCGCGTGCACCCTCAATGATGGCTTTGGGGCAGTGACGATTGGTAATACCGAAAAATATATCACCGATACCGCTTTTGCGATGGGCTGGCGGCCTGACATGTCCAAAGTGGTGTGGACAGACAAAAAAGTCGCAATCATCGGCGCAGGCCCTGCTGGCCTAGGCTGTGCGGACGTGCTGGTACGCGCGGGTGTAAAGCCAGTGGTATTTGATAAAAATCCTGAAATCGGCGGCTTGCTGACCTTCGGGATTCCAGAATTCAAAATGGAAAAATCGGTGATGATTCGTCGCCGTGCGATTTTTGAAGCGATGGGCATCGAATTCCGTCTAAATACCGAAATCGGCACTGATGTACAGATCGACGATCTACTGGCCGATTATGACGCCGTATTCATGGGTATGGGTACATACACCTACATGAAAGGTGGCTTTGCGGGTGAAGATCTGGTCGGTGTACACGACGCGCTGGACTTCTTGATCGCCAACGTCAATCGCTGTCATCAAGATGCTGGTTGGGAGAAAAACCCAAGCGATTACATCAGTATGGAAGGCAAAAAAGTCGTGGTTCTGGGTGGTGGCGACACCGCGATGGATTGTAACCGTACCTCGATTCGGCAAGGTGCTGAAGCGGTTACCTGTGCCTATCGCCGTGATGAAGCCAACATGCCGGGTAGTGTGCGCGAAGTCAAAAATGCCAGAGAAGAAGGCGTGCAGTTCTTGTTTAATCGCCAGCCGATTGAAATCGTCGGTGCAAATGGCCAAGTGACCGGCGTCAAAGTCGTCACCACCCAACTGGGTGAGCCAGATAGCCGTGGTCGCCGCAGCCCTGAGCCGATTCCAAATTCAGAAGAGATTCTGCCTGCGGATGCGGTGATTTTGGCATTTGGTTTCCGGCCAAGCCCTGCGGCATGGTTTAAAAGCCAATCGATTGCGATGGATGGTTCAGGTCGCGTCAATGCTGCCGAGCAACAAACCTATAAATTTCAAACCAGCAACCCAAAAATCTTTGCTGGTGGCGACATGGTACGCGGTTCTGATCTGGTGGTGACAGCGATTTGGGAAGGTCGTCAGGCCGCAGAAGGCATTTTGGACTATCTGGATGTCTAAGTTGTTCTAAACTAAAAAGCCCATCATCGTGATGGGCTTTTTTATGGCAGCAACATCAAAAAATTAATTGGCACGTTTCCAAGTCTGGGTGCGGCCTAACAGAGAGAAGCCGACAAAGCCGCGTACATCGAGGGTTTGTGCATCCGGTGAGAGTTTGGCTTTGAGCTTATAGGTTTTGCCGGTCAGCGGATCAAGAATTTCGCCCTGATCGTATTCACTGCCACCGCTGGCTTTTAAGTTAGTGATAATCGGCAAGCCGACCAGCGGACGGTTTTTCAGTGCGCCGCTGCATTTGACACAATTGGTCAGCGTAGAGCCTTCAAGCCGTTGGATAATAGTTCCCGTCAGCACGCCACCTTTGGTTTCGAACTGCACAACGGCTTTGGGCTTACCGGTGACATCATCGAAGGTACGCCATGTACTGCCATTCAGGGGTTCTGCCATTGCGACAGAAGTCATGCCTAACAAGCAAGTAAGGCTGGCTATCCGTAAAAACATCATTTCGTTCATCCTCTGACATGAGCTTGGTGTATTGAGCCGCCGTGACCGATATATGCTGTGTGTTAAAAGCATCGTTATGGTGGAGACTAGCGCGTATTATGCCTGTAACTGAGCGAGCCTTCGGAACAGAATAGCTGACTTACCGGTTCAGTGTACTCGCTAGATTTTGTCATATTGTGAGGTTTTTGCGCATATTTTAATCAACAAAAGTAGTCAATAATGACGATCTTGGTGGCGTGTTGCGCCTACTACTGTGTCTCACAGCGAGTGGGTTCGTGCGTGATATTGGCAATCAATCTAAAATGGTCTGACGAATCTTCATCCAATTGAGATGATTTTTCGGTATACTGCCGCGTCTTTTATTTGTTTGCGACGTTTTTATGTCCGATATCCAAAATTTGCGCAACATTGCCATTATTGCGCACGTTGACCATGGTAAAACCACTCTCGTTGATAAGCTCTTGCAGCAGTCCGGCACTTTTGGCGATCGCGGCAATGAAGGCGAGCGCGTGATGGACTCCAACGCGATTGAAAAAGAGCGTGGCATTACCATTCTTGCTAAAAACACCGCGATTCGCTGGACCGATAAAAAAACCGGCCAAGAATACCGGATTAACATCGTCGATACCCCAGGTCACGCCGACTTTGGTGGTGAAGTTGAGCGCGTGATGTCGATGGTCGACTGCGTGTTGCTACTGGTCGATGCGCAAGATGGCCCGATGCCACAGACTCGCTTTGTGACCATGAAAGCGTTTGCGCGTGGTTTGAAGCCAATCGTGGTGATCAACAAGGTCGATCGTCAAGGCGCACGCCCAGACTGGGTGATGGATCAAGTGTTTGATCTATTTGATAAACTTGGTGCTACCGACGAGCAGCTCGATTTCCCAGTGGTGTATGCCTCAGCGATTAACGGTATCGCCGGTATGCAAGTCGACCAAATGGCCGACGACATGACCCCGCTATTTGAAACCATCGTCAATGTGGTAGAAGCACCAAAAGTGGACTCTGAAGGTCCGTTTCAAATGCAGATTTCCAGCCTCGACTACAACAGTTTTGTTGGTGTTATCGGTGTGGGTCGCGTGCAACGCGGTTCAGCCAAAACCAACTCACAAGTCAAGATTATTGACAAAGAAGGCAACGAGCGTAACGGTCGTATCCTCAAAATCATGGGTTATCATGGTCTTGATCGGATCGATGTCGAAGAAGCCAGCGCCGGTAACATCGTCTGTGTGACCGGTATGGAAGGCCTGAATATTTCGGATACCTTGTGTGATCCGAAGCATGTTGAAGCACTGCCACCGCTAGAAGTCGATGAGCCGACCGTATCGATGACGTTCCAAGTCAATAACTCGCCATTTGCCGGTCGTGAAGGCAAGTTCGTTACCTCGCGTAACATTCGTGACCGTCTACAACGCGAGCTGATCCACAACGTGGCGCTGCGGGTAGAAGACACTGATTCGCCAGACCGTTTTAAAGTATCGGGTCGCGGTGAACTGCACTTGTCGATTCTGATCGAAAACATGCGTCGTGAAGGCTTCGAAATGGGCGTGTCACGTCCTGAAGTGATCATGAAAGAAGTTGATGGCGAAAAACAAGAGCCATTTGAAGCCGTAATGTTTGATGTCGAAGATCAGCATCAAGGCGCAGTCATGGAGCAGATGGGTCTGCGTAAAGGCGACGTGACCAATATCGAAATGGACGGCAAAGGCCGTACCCGTATCGAAGCGATTGTACCATCGCGTGGTTTGATCGGTTTCCGCTCTGACTTTTTGACCATGACGTCGGGTAGCGGCATCATGACCTCGACTTTCTCACATTATGGTGAGCTGAAGTCAGGCGATGTGGCCAAGCGTCAAAACGGCGTGTTGGTATCGATGGTACAAGGCACCGTATTGGCCTATGCACTGTTTACACTGCAAGACCGTGGTCGTCTGTTTGCTGAGCCACAGCTTGAAGTGTATGAAGGCATGGTGGTCGGCATCAACTCGCGTGGCGATGACATGGTGGTCAACCCAACCAAAGCCAAGCAGCTGACCAACATCCGCGCTAGCGGTACCGATGAAGCACTGATTCTGTCGCCACCGATCAAGCACACGCTTGAGCAAGCGCTCGAGTTTATTGCGGATGACGAGCTGGTCGAAGTCACACCGAAGTCGATCCGTATTCGTAAAAAATTCCTGACCGAAAGCGAGCGTAAGCGTAACAAACAACGCTAATCGTCTGCTTGATCTGCAACTCAGCGTGGCTGGGTTGCAAATGACTGAAAACGCTGCTGAAATCAGTTCACTGAACAGCGGCGTTTTTTATTGGATTTTTTGGACTTATCGCATAGTCTACGAAGTAATCCTGTCGGCTGTACAGACAAGAGAATCGGGATGATTTTTGACTTTTGAGATTCTGGTGAGATGCATGTGGATAGCACTGACCAGAGCATAACCGAATCAACAGATTAAGGAGTTCGTACGATGAGTATGGTGCAAGAGTTTAAAGAATTTGCCTTAAAAGGCAACGTGATGGATCTAGCGGTCGGTGTCATCATCGGCGGCGCCTTTGGCAAAATCACCGCGTCATTGGTCGAAGATGTATTTATGCCGATCATTTCGATGATTTTAGGTGGCAACGTTGATTTTTCGAATATGTATATTGTGTTAGGTGATGTGCCCGCAGGCACGGCTGACACCTACGCGGCGCTTAAAGAAGCGGGTGTGGCGGTTTTGGCCTATGGTCAGTTTTTGACCGTGTTGATTAACTTCATCCTGTTGGCGTTTGTGGTGTTTTTGATGGTCAAAGGCATCAATAACCTACGCCGTAAAGAAGAGGTTGTCGCCCCTGCTGCACCGGCGGCTGATCCGGCTGATATTGTGTTGTTGAAAGAAATCCGCGACGAGTTACGCCGTAAAGCCTAACCTATTGAACAATTGACAAAAAAATAGCGCAATTGATTGCGCTATTTTTGATGCTGGATCAGCTTATTGCTGCATGGATTCGCCAGCTTCCAGCTGATAAACCGTTTTGCGGTCATCTTGTACCGTGGTGCAGCCCAAACAGCGGCGAAACGTCGCATCCGCAGGATCAAGCACCAGTGTTTTGGCAGATTCTTTGACGTTACCGCCCAAAATGCTAAACGGCAGTGTCGCAGCAAATACCGCGACGCCACCGACTGTTGCGGCAGCCATCAGGGGGCGTGCGATTGCACTGTCTGACACAGCAGCAGAGGCGGTTGGCCGGTCGTTTAGACCGTCTTCTATGATTTCGATGGCAGCGTGTGCAGGTAATGATGCGCTGACGAAGGCGACCAGCATCGTGGCCACTGAGGCGCGACGAAACATGTTCATTGTAGGACTCCCTGATTATTTAGGTTGACTGTACCCCTTGTCTGATCACGAATCAAGCAGACGCTGTGCTTTTTGCCATGTCGTTTCGGTGAATGGGCTGACAGACTGGACAAAATGCACTGGCACGCTGGCCGAGCCGTAGACTGTCTACCATTGCGCCGCAGCGCAGACAGTGTTGTCCAGCGCGACCATACACGGCGAGGGTTTGCTGGAAATAACCCGTTTCGCCTTGTCCGTTTACAAAATCGCGTAAGGTTGAGCCACCGAGTTGAATCGCTTGGCTGAGAATTCGTTTGATTTCTAGGACCAAACGGCTGATTTCGTCGAGTGTTAGGCTGGCGGCAGGCCGAGCGGGGTGAATGCCAGTATAAAACAATGCTTCTGAGGCGTAGATATTGCCGACGCCAACCACCACAGCATTGTCCATAATCGCAACTTTAATCGCAGTTTGTTTGTTTTTGAGCTTGGCGGCCAGATGATCCGCGTTAAACGTCGGATCTAACGGCTCTACGCCCAGACTGGCCAGTAGGCTTTGTGCGCGTGGTTCGTGCAGCCAGAGGATTGAGCCGAAACGTCTGGGGTCATGATAGCGCAGTTGGATCTGGTCAAAATCAATACACAGATGGTCGTGTTTGCGCAGTGCTTGTGTGGCAGGCAATAACGCAAAGCTGCCCGACATGCCCAGATGCATGAGCAGGGCATCCTCACTGAAGCGCGCGACGATATATTTGGCACGCCGATTCAGAAATTGTAAGGTTTGACCTTGTAAGCGTGACAGATCATGTGGCATTGGCCAGCGTAAACTGGATTGATAAATACTGACCTGTTGTACGCGTTGTCCAAGCAAAGGGGCAAGACTGGTTTTGGTGGTTTCGACTTCCGGCAGTTCGGGCATAATGGCGATCAGGTTTAACGGTGACGGGTGAGTTTAACATGCAGGTACAGATGCTGTTGTGCGGTTATGCAGTTGTGATATCGCGATGAATGGGCGGGATGGGGCGTAGAACAATGATAGATTGTTGGCAACGATTAGACCTTGCTCCGACAACGGATGAGCGGGCAATTCGGCGTGCTTATGCAAAAATTTTAAAGACAATTGATCAAGATATTGAGCCAGAGCGGTTTATTACGCTGCGTGAGGCGATGCAGCAAGCGTTGGATCAGGCGCGCTACGCGGATTGGGATGAGCCTGACGACGAGGATTGGGCTGCGACGACCGTAAATGAGGTTGAGTCAAATGAGCAATCCAAAACTGATGCTGAGCCACTGATCATTCATGTTGCGCAGGGTCACTCTGTTGATTCAGCACCCGAGATCGCTGAACCGATAGAGTCACCAGCCGATTTTGCATCTGCATGGACGACCGAGCATACGGTCGAACGGCAAAAAATCCATTTAAATCCATCGTCTAGTGCTGTACCCATTTGGCAGGATTGGCAGCCGAACCAGACAGAGCGACGGGTGCTTGAACGAGATGTGGCGTTGTTGCGTGAGGCTTGGTGGGCAGGTCAGTATGACGACGCGAGGTATATTGCACTGGCAGATATACTGAAGCGGCTGGTTGATCAGCCGTTGGCGCTACAAATGGACATCCAAGAGCAGTTGGTCGAGCTGCTGGCATGGTCACCTGAGCACGCTGAAACGGAGCGATTTATTCAGCTTCTGGTCGAAAAGCTGGGTTTGCAACGCGATGCCGTCGGGTTGGATGCGCCTTCAATGCAGTTACAGCAGCGTTGGATGGTGTTGGAGTCTAGAACGAGTTTTTGGCGGTCTATGCCAGAGGCTTATCGAACGGATTTAGAGCACTTGGCTGATGGGTCGCGCTTCTATTGGTGTTCAATGTGGCGTTTATCAGGGGCAAAAGACCCACGCATATTGGGATTGAAAAACATCAATTGGCATGGCGTTCCCTATCGCGACCCTGATCGACTGGGTAATCTGGCGTTGCAGTTGTTGTTGCGGGTACGACCCAGTCTGAATTATCAGAAAGCTTTTCTGTTGGTATATGGTGTAAATATTTTATTTTTAATTTATTTTTATGAGATATCGACTTTAGTTATCTTCGGGCTATCAGTCGCTTTTGGCTGGCTGTGGCATATTCTGTCACTTGCCCCCTTGTCCGCGTGGATTGCCGTGAAATCGCAAGTTACGCCGATCTACCGTGCTGCATTGTTTGGTCTCTGGCTGTTACTTGGCATGTTGTTATTGTTAACGAGTCCGTTATTGCCAGCCCCTGTGTTAATGGTTGCAGTGTGGAGTTGGGGAATACTGACGAGTTTATGGATGGCGGAGGCAGATTTTTACAGCCCTACACCTTCATTACTTAGATGTCTGTGGGCAGAGCCAAACATTAAAGCAGATCGCTGGATGATTGGCCTGTTGACTGTGGTGATGGTGATTGCGATAGGCGGCATGCTGGTGACTTTTTTTGCTCGTTTTTTGGGTGCGGAGCTGTCTTTAGCGATCACAGAGAGTTTCACTTTGTTGTTCTTTATGCTGGTTTGGTTTAGATCCTATGTGTTGGATCAGTTAAAAGTGCTTCAAAGCAGCGGCGGTCATCTGTTGGATCGGTGGATAGCATATACAAAAACGATCACTGACCTACTGGGGTTTTTTGGGGTGTTATTGGTTTGGTGTTTGCCGATCGCACTGTTGCTGCTCCTGTTCAATCTGCCACTGGCCGACAATCCTGCGTTGATGGGTGGGGTATACGCTTTGTTTTGCGTGGCTTCTTTGACATTAGTGATGCTAATCCCCCGAAGTGAAATGCTCAGTTATATTATGCGGCATTTAAGCTATTTGGTAGGTCTTGTGTCTGTTTATGCGCTGTGGATCAAGACCGGAGAAACGACAAATATCATTATGATAGGCTTATTTGCCATCCCAGCAGGGCTTCTAGGTTGGTATTGGTATCATAGTGCAGCCGTAGACACGCCGAGCGCATAAATCACTAGGCGTGACGCAGCGATGAGGATCTCAGTGATTACTCATCAAACACAGACGCTTCCATCACACGCTGTAAAAACTGCTCAAACTCCTCGCGGGCTTGAGCGATTTTGCGCAGATCCTGACTGTTCAGCACCTGCTCAAATTGTTGGGTCTGTGCGCCGATGGCTTCACGCAGTCCACCCGTCATCTCACTGTATAAGCGCTCTGCTTTGAGCATTAAGGTCTGGTTGGGTAGATTGTCGCGTGGGTGGATCTTGAGTAGGGCAAGCTCTTGCCGCGCCAGTTCGATTTGTTCAGGCGACAGTACGCTTTGATTGTGTACCAGCACTTTTTGCAGGTTTTGACCTGTTTTGGGGACATGGACGTCCACGTCCAAAATGCCGTTGGGGTTGTACGAAAACCGCACATCAATCGACAGCCGTTCTTTATTCGGAGGAAGTTCGACTTCAATTTCGCCCAGAAAAATATTATCGCGACACAGCCGATTTTCGCCCTGATAAACCTTGACCAAAATCTGCCGCTGGCCTTCGTTCATCGCGTGATAGCTGTTCACTTTGCTGGCAGGAATCACCGTATTCCGTTCTAAAATCGGTGAAAATAACAAGTCTTCCGACTGATCGTTATGCGTGCCCAGCCCCAAGCTAAACGGACAAACATCCGTCAGCACCACTTCTTTGAGTGCACTATCTTTGGCGCGCAATCCCGCCTGAATACATGCTCCGCGTACAATCGCTTCATCTGGCTGAATGCTGGTCAGTGGAAACCGTCCAAACAACTTGGCCACCATACGGCGTACCGCAGGAATACGGGTTGCACCACCGACCATCACCACTTGATCAATCGCATCTGGTTTTAAACGGGCATCGCGTAAGGCGCGCTCCAGTGGTCGCCGCAGCCGCAGCAATAAGGGTTCGATCCATTGGTTGAACTGATCTTGTTGAATCACCAGACTGGCTTCGCGCTGTTGGTATTGTAGGCTGAGGGTAGTTTCGGCCTGTGCTGATAGCTGATGCAGTGCGTCTTGCGCACGCGCGTGTAGGGTGGCCATCAGGTCAGTCGGCGGGGCATCCACAGGCAGGCCAAGTGTGGCGGCTTGACTCTTCCAAAACTGCTCAACAATCGCACTGACAAAGTCATCGCCGCCGAGAAAATTATCGCCCGTGCTGGCACGTACTTCGATCACGCCATCAAACAGTTCAACAATCGACACATCAAACGTGCCGCCGCCGAGATCAAAAATCAAGAAGCAACTGTCGTCGGTTTGACCCAACCCATAGGCTAAGGCGGCTGCGGTCGGTTCATTGATTAAACGACTGACATTTAGACCGGCCATTTGTGCGGCTGCGAGGGTGGCTTGCCGTTGAATATCATTAAAATAAGCTGGTACGGTGATCACCGCATCCTGTATGGCATGGCCGAGAAAATGTTCTGCATCGGCTTTGAGTGCACCGAGTATCAAGGCAGAAAGCTCCGGCGCACTAAAGAGTTTTTTGCCGAGACTGAGTTGGCGGTCAGTGCCCATAAACCGTTTAAAACTGGTCAGCACGGGCGCGCCTTGGTGACGCATTTCAACCGCTGCTTGTCCAATCATGGCACGTTGCTGCAGGTCTAGCCCAATCGCCGAGGGGGTGAGCAATCGACCCGCGCTATTGGGAATCAGCACCGGTATGCCATTTTGAAAAACACCCACGAGGGAGTTGGTCGTGCCTAAGTCAATCGCAATAATCGTCGTCATATCGAAGTCAAAAATAGTCTGGTGAGCGGATTTTAGTGCGTGCCACGGCGGCGATGGGCTGCTGTAGTTGCTGCTGCACATGTGCAATCAGTTCGGACATGCTGTGTACGGCAAAACACTGATAAATTGCTTTCATCGCGTCTTTAAGCACCGATTCACTGATGCCTAAGCGGGCGCAAATGGCCGGTTTAGCATGCCCGATTGCGAGCCAATATGCTACATCGGCGTGTTGCGGCGAGAGATCAGAAGCTTGCATCAGTTGCCAACAGTGCAGCGAACGCGGCACGATATGCTTCAGTTGTAATGCGATCAGCGCTGGGTGAGGCGGGCAGGCATGTAGCCATTCTGCCCGAACAATCAGGCGGCCACTGGGCAGGCTGATCTCGTGTTGCGGCTCGGTTTGTCCAAACTGTAAGCAGGCCAATAAATCCATACAAAATTTCGGCAAGGGCTGACCCTGCTGCCAAAAATTATAAGTCAGCGGCACTTGTGTGAGCAGTTGTGCCGCTGCGTCGGTCATATACATCAGATCACCTTGTTGAGAGGCGACGATGGTGGCATGTTCTGTCGTCATGCCATCTTGCGCTGTGGCGCTGAATTCTGCACCCAGCGCGTGCTCAAGATAGCGAGCCGCTTGATTCAAGGTCGGAATGTCTTTTTCGGTAAAACCAACGCATTGTTCCCTAAATAAAATCAGCGCCCCTGCTGCAACACCATTCACCTCCAAGCGGATATCGAGTGAATGATGATGGCCACTCGCCCGTACCAGATGCTGATAGGTGTTGCTTTGGTAATAGCTGTCGTCTGGATGCAGTAGGCTGGCTGATTTGGGTCGGCTTAGGTCACCCACGATTTTAAATACATTAATTTCCGCAGCGCCATCAAACAAATGCGGTTGATTTTGAAACAGTAGTTTGGCGCTGTCTGGCGAGTCTTCGTGAAAAAAAGCGTAAGGCAAGCCATTCGGCTGAGTGAGAAAAATCGCTGTTGCAGCATTTGGAATCAACTGATGTAACAGTTCACAGATTT
Source organism: Moraxellaceae bacterium (assembly GCA_049301135.1). Lineage (GTDB taxonomy): Bacteria > Pseudomonadota > Gammaproteobacteria > Pseudomonadales > Moraxellaceae > JAYXXU01. The sequence goes on from JBAQKP010000225.1 coordinate 49,392, forward strand.
GCGGCGCAATCATGATCGGGTCAAAGCCCGAGCAGCACAGCGAGCGCAGTCGCTGCATCGCACCACGTTTGCTGCGCGTCCTTTGCTGTAACGAGAAGTCTGAACGCATACGCACCGACACTGGGTTAACAGATGAATAAGCCCCCCAAAAGGAGGTGAGTGTTTTTCTTTGATTGTGTTGAGATTAGCTGATTTTTGAGTACGTTAAAAGCATCAGGCCGCGGTTCATCAGAACGCCTACAGCCGCTGCCCGAATAAACTTAAGACAATGATCCTGCCCGTGATGCAGATGGCGCACGCGCTGCGGCTGGTCAATCGGATGTGTGGTCGATTATACTTACGTTTATGGGTGCAGCAGGGGTGTTACGCTAGTTTTTAACAGTTCGATCAACTCCGGATCCATATATAGATAGTCATCAGGGATATCCAATACCACGATTGTTTTAAACTGAATCAGTCGTGGGAATGCAGCGAAAATCCGCTGTTTGTGCTTATGTTCCATCACGCAAATGAGATCTGCCCATATCAGATCCTGTACAGAGATGACACGTTTGGCGCTGCTGGCTGTACCTGCCGAGCGTACGTTGATGGCGTAGCCACGCCGAAACACCTGTTCAGCGGTCGGGCTACGCCATTGGTTGCGACTACAAATAAATAGAACATTCACATAGCTCATTTGTGAGCCTCACGCCACATACTCCACAGGGTCGGAGCGCCGTAGGGCAGATCATCATGGACGCGCGTGACCTCAAAACCAAAGCGGCGATACAAGGCAATATTGCTAAACGTCGAGGTTTCCAAATAACACGGCATCCGCGCAAGGTCAGCTTGACTCAACACCACTTGCATCAGTGGTTTTGACCAGCCTTGACCTTGCTGACAAGGATCGACACCCAGTACCTGTAGGTAATAATGCGGGGTACTGGGGTGCGCTGCTTGGATCGCATCAATCACACGGCTGACTGCCCACAAGCGTTTGACCCCGACCAATCGGATAAACTCCGGCAACAATTGTACTTGTTGTAACAGTCCCAAATGCCAGCCGTTGGGCGGTGACCAGAGTGCAGCCGCTTCATGCTGTGTACCACACCAAACATGCTGATGTGGCAGTGCAAAGCGCCGGATTTGCGTGGAAAATCCTTGTTCAAGCCGCTGTTCGACCCCAGCATGTGTGCCGACTAGCCATGTCCAAAATTCCTCTTGGGCAAATGATCGTGCCAGCATTTTTGCTAAATCTGGCGTATCGGCCGCTGTCGCCAGTCGAATGCGATGATCTGCCGTGTTAGACCGCACGCCCAACCTCACCATTTAAGCTGTCAGGCAAATCAAGCACTGCAAACGCGCCACTCGCTAATGCTGCGGGCTTCGCGATCACGAGGGCTTGCCAACCGTCCGCCACGCTGACTGCATTCACCACTTGTACATCTGCTGCAAGCTGTTGTCCGACCTGTGGCAACGCGCCTGTGCCGCTGATGCGATGCAGCCATGCTTTGGGTTTGGCACGAAAATACAGCCGCGCCACGATTTCTTGGCCGAGATAGCAGCCTTTATCGTAATGTACGCCGTCGCGTTGGTGTAGGCGTAACTCTTGTGGCTGGAACAGTCCACTGGTCGCAGCAGTAATCCATGCCTGACCATTGGCAACCGCAATCTGTTGCCACTCAAGTTCGTCACTGCGTGCTTCGACCTCAAAATCGGCCTGACCATGAATCACCGCAGGCACGAGCGTCATTGGGGCAGAGAAGGTGATTTTAGAAAATGCGCCGTATTTTTTGAGGTGCTTGAGCAGATTGTCGAGCAGGTCTGCTGACACGATCAATTCAAACGCATCTTCCGCCCGTCGCATGATCCACAGCCCAAACTGTACGCGGCCTTTGAGGTCACAAATCGCCGTGGGCAGGCGTCGCCCTTCAAGCTCAAGCTTGCTGACATCTAAGGTCAGTTGGCCTTGCAGAAATTTTTCGGCATCTGTGCCTTGTAACGTCAACGCCGCAAATGACAACACAGCAAGCGGTAGTGGCAACATGGGATTGCAATCAGACATAACAAACGCTCCGCAATCACCCCGATCTGGTGCTGATCATGAGTGACCCAATGAAAAAGATCATGAATGGCCTTAGTTTATGCGGCTAAATCTGCCAAAAAACAGCATCTACACAATTTTTTTTGCCAATTTAGGGTAAAAACTCTAGAAAATCACCCCAAAAAGGCCATTTTTTGGCTTAAATTGATGAAAAATATCAGATTTGGGAAACGCTATTTTGAGCGCGTACAATACGGCACGACACTCGGTACAACAACCCCAGCGCTGTTGGCCGACGACCAGACCGCGTTTTCCTAGATAGGTTTTGATCTGATGAATAGTGCATACCGCAAATCTCTCGCTGGCACCCCGCTCGACTACTTTGACACCCGTGCGGCAGTCGAAGACATCCAGCTAGGCAGCTATGACACCCTGCCTTATACCTCGCGTGTGTTGGCCGAACAGTTGGTGCGTCGTTGCGACCCCACCATGCTGACCGACTCGCTCAAGCAATTGATCGAACGCAAACAAGACCTAGATTTTCCGTGGTATCCCGCCCGTGTGGTCTGTCATGACATTTTGGGACAAACCGCACTGGTTGACTTGGCCGGCTTGCGCGACGCGATTGCAGATCAAGGCGGCGACCCTGCACAGGTCAACCCTGTTGTACCGACACAACTGATTGTGGATCACTCGTTGGCAGTGGAATGTGGTGGGTTTGATCCAGACGCGTTCAACAAAAACCGCGCCATTGAAGACCGCCGCAACGAAGACCGTTTTCACTTTATTGACTGGACGAAAACCGCCTTTAAAAACGTTGACGTGATTCCGGCCGGTAACGGCATCATGCACCAAATCAACTTGGAGAAAATGTCTCCAGTGATTCAAGCGCGTGACGGTATTGCGTTTCCAGATACCTGCGTCGGTACTGACAGCCACACCCCACACGTTGATGCGTTGGGCGTGATTGCTATTGGCGTGGGCGGCCTAGAAGCCGAATGCGTCATGCTGGGTCGCGCCTCGTACATGCGCCTGCCTGACATTATTGGTGTTGAGCTGGCCGGCACGCGTCAAGCGGGCATTACCGCCACCGACATCGTACTGGCACTGACCGAATTTTTGCGTAAAGAGCGCGTCGTTGGGGCATATCTAGAGTTTTTTGGCGAAGGCGCCGACAGCATGTCGATTGGCGACCGTGCCACCATCTCCAACATGACCCCCGAATACGGCGCAACCGCCGCCATGTTCTATATTGACCAACAAACGCTCGACTACCTACGCATTACTGGCCGCGAAGACGCCCAAATTGAATTGGTTGAACACTACGCCAAAACCACCGGTCTGTGGGCGGATGCACTCAAAACCGCCGTGTATCCACGCGTGCTGCGCTTTGATTTGTCTACCGTGACGCGCAACATGGCCGGTCCGTCTAATCCACACGCCCGCGTTGCCACCAGCGACCTTGCGGCTAAAGGCATTGCCGGTAATTTGGCCGCCGCCCAAGCGCAAGAAGCCGAAGGCCTGATGCCAGACGGCGCAGTGATCATTGCAGCGATCACCAGTTGCACCAACACCTCCAACCCGCGCAACACCGTCGCGGCAGGTTTGCTGGCGCGTAAAGCGTTGCAATTGGGCTTGACCCGCAAACCGTGGGTTAAATCGTCCTTTGCACCCGGTTCAAAGGCTGCCGAACTGTATCTGAACGAAGCCGGTGTGTTGACTGATCTTGAACAACTGGGTTTTGGCATTGTGGCGTTTGCTTGCACCACCTGTAACGGCATGTCCGGTGCGCTTGATCCCGTCATTCAGCAAGAAATTATTGACCGTGACCTGTACGCCACTGCGGTGCTGTCGGGCAACCGCAACTTTGACGGACGGATTCACCCGTACGCCAAACAAGCGTTTTTGGCCTCACCACCGCTGGTTGTCGCGTATGCGATTGCCGGAACGATTCGTTTTGATATCGAAAAAGACGTGCTGGGCGTAGACCAAAACGGCAACGACATCCGCCTAAAAGACATCTGGCCGTCTGATGCAGAAATCGACGCACTGGTCGCCCAAAGCGTTAAACCCGAACAGTTCCGTCAAGTCTACATCCCCATGTTTGACTTGGGCACGGTCGAAGAAGCCGCCAGTCCGTTGTATGACTGGCGGCCGATGTCGACCTATATCCGCCGTCCGCCGTATTGGGATACCGAAGGCGTCGGCGCACTGGCGGCCAATCCACGCACACTCAAGGGCATGCGTCCGCTGGCCGTGCTGCCGGACAACATCACCACCGACCATTTGTCACCGTCTAACGCCATCATGATGGACAGTGCCGCCGGTGAATACCTACACAAAATGGGCGTGCCAGAAGAAGACTTCAACAGCTACGCGACCCATCGCGGCGACCATTTGACCGCCATGCGTGCCACCTTTGCTAACCCGAAACTGTTTAACGAGATGGTACGCAAAGCCGACGGCAGCGTGCAGCAAGGCTCGTTGGCACGGGTTGAGCCAGAAGGCCAAGTGATGCGCATGTGGGAAGCCATCGAAACCTATATGGATCGTAAGCAGCCGCTGATCATCGTCGCCGGTGCGGATTACGGTCAGGGCTCTAGCCGTGATTGGGCAGCGAAAGGCGTGCGTTTGGCCGGTGTTGAAGCGATTGTGGCCGAAGGCTTTGAGCGCATTCACCGTACCAACTTGGTCGGCATGGGTGTGTTGCCACTGGAGTTTAAAGCCGGTACCAACCGCATCACTTTAAACATCGACGGCACAGAAACCTTTGATGTGATTGGTGAGCCAACCCCGCGCGGTGATTTGACGTTAGTCATCCATCGTAAGAATGGTGAGAGCGTTGAAGTGCCTGTGACCTGTCGTTTGGATACCGCTGAAGATATTAGCGTGTATGCGGCGGGTGGGGTGTTGCAACGCTTTGCGCAGGACTTTTTAGAAGGCAATGTGGCTTAAAGATGAAAAAAGTCATCATCATCGCAGGGCCAAATGGAGCGGGTAAAACAACTTTTGCAAAAGAGTTTTTGCCACATGAGGCTGATTGTTTACAGTTTGTTAACGCTGATTTAATTGCTGCGGGATTATCACCTTTCAACCCTGCGGCAGTGGCGTTAACTGCTGGTAAAATGATGCTGCGTATGATTGATGACTATACGCAAGCTGGCATTAGTTTTGCGGTTGAAACCACCTTAAGTGGCCGCAACTATGTCAAGATGATTGAAGTCTGGCGGGCGCAAGGCTATCGTGTATCTTTGTTTTTTGTTGAACTGCCTTCAGCAGAGGTAGCGATACAGCGGGTGGCCTTGCGTGTTCTAGAAGGTGGGCATTTTGTGCCTGATGATGTTGTGCGGCGACGCTTTACAAAAGGCCTTTACAACTTTCATCAGGTTTACAAACCTTTGGTAGACGACTGGGTGCATTTTAGTAATTTTGGTGAAATGAAGCTGATTGATTGGAGTGAAGCATGAGTATTGTCGTTGTAGGCTCTAAAGACATATCAACCATTCGTAGTGAGCTAATGCGCGGTGCAATTGCAGCGATGATTCGAGCGGACGCCAAAGCGAAGGCCAAGCAGCAAACGACGTCACAGAAGACATGATTTTATTGATGAATTCTTGCAACGCTTTGCGCAGGACTTCTTAGAAGGCAATGTGTAAGCGTTAGCCAGTTAAAAGAAGCGCTGTCGAAAGGTGGGGCTTTTGCTAAATTTTATCTAGCCCAAGCCATAGGGTGGTGCTGGTTGGTGGCGTTTTTATTCAGAGTTCTGTATACGGACTTAGAGTATGGCACAGAATTCTAAATGCTACCAAAATCATGGTATTCTATGTCAAATGAAATGCCATGTTGTATCGCTCATCAATTTGAAACGTGTTTGAGGAATAAAATCTCTCAGGTTTCATTAAACATGGTATTTGCCCATCTTTATTCAAGTTGTCTGCATGGCAAACAGGTTGCAGTTTAGATAGTAGATTGTAAAACTCAGTGCTTATATCACTTTGCGAGGCATACCATTGTTTGATAAAAATACTATCAATGTCTTTTAAAATGGATTGAATAAACGCTTCTCTGTCTTCTTGATTTTTACACTCAAAAAAATACCCAGCTAACGCATAATCAAAATTAGTTAGGTGAACTGCGCCTAAGTAGTAGTACTGCTGCTCTGCACGGCCAAAATCCCACTCTAACCATTTATGATAACACTTACTCCAAAGCAACTTCCTTCGGTTTATGTCTGCAACTTCTGCAAATTTTTGAAAGGTTATGCTTGAAATTGGTCGAGTGCTTTCGTAGCCATGTTGAGGGTTAATAGCGTCAATTTTTATAGCATTCAAATATAAATCAAAATCTATCTCAGATGTATACTTTGCCAAATAAACACCAAATCCTGTTGCAAAAATGGCGAACCTAGTCAGGTAGCAATTAAATATCAACAACCATTGGCTTTGCTGCTCAGGATTTCTGGCAATTTTTTGAAAAATCTGTGCAAAAATTTCAGCCTCTGCATCTGTCAAATCATCATATTGGTTATTGTTTAATTCTAATGAAAATAGTAATGAAAATCTGAAAAGTTCACTTATGGTGTCTAAAGCAATTTGAAAGCGTTGAATTAAAGAAAAACTATGCTCTTTACAAATAAGCATAAGACTAATAAAGTCTTCATATCGTTCTGTGGCGCTTATTAACTGCTCTGGAGAATAACTCAATAAAAATAAGAATATCTGATTTTGAAAAGTGTTCGCCTGATCTAATTTTGGAGAACTTCCCAAAATATGCCATTTATTAGCCAAATGTTGCCAATCTTTCTCCTTAATTGCGTCCATGTATTGCTGAGTGGCTTCTTTTTCCCATATAGGCACTTGGCTATCTTGTGGGATTTCAATAGTGCACTTGAACCGTTCAAATCTACCTGCAAGAAACTCGTTTAACTTAATATTGTAAATTGAGTTTGGTGGGATGAGTTCCCATAAATTTTCTATCAAAATATTAGCAGTGATAAAAATTAGTGATAAACGTTTGGCATGTATATCTTCAGCTTCACTCCAAATACGTAAATCTTGCATTAGCCATTGTAACAAACCCTTAAGGTTATCCTGTTCATCTTGCGTAAGAGATTCGTTTAATCCTATAATTTTTTTATGATAGAAATTTTCTAGTACAGGATAGTCCAACACTAAAATTCTATAAATGTCATGACGCTCATCTTCAGAGTATTTAAAAGGAATGATCTCTGGAGTTGTCATAATTGATTTTAAAGCCTGACATGGCGCAATAGGGCTGGCTTTTGCAATACCGTCAGCAATTAAATGTCTTAAAAAAATCTTGTTCTGCTCTAACTTTTCCATACTAGGCACTCCTGATGTTCTAAAGCATTCCACAAACTTTCAAATGCATCGGCAATCAGGCGACCATCTGAAACCTCCTGAAAAATATGATGTGAACTGCCTAAGCTGTTTACTGAAGTTCCTAATGACCAAGCTCTAGGGCCTGTTATAGTTTTAGGAAAAATGAGAAAACGATCATGAAAAGACCAACCGTGCTGATCAAACTTAGCTCTAAACTCTAATTTTAGACTGAATTTATTTTCACAGCTATTTTCTAGCTCTTGACCGTAAATTCTCATCAAATCTATTTTTGTTTGCTTGTCTGTGTTTGGTGGAAGTTCTAATCCTGTAATCGCTTTTAAGTTTGAATCATAATGTGAGCAATAAAATAAAGTTCGCAAAAGGTCTTGAGGTGATAAATAAGGATCCCAGAGGTAAACTGATTCTTGACCATAATATTGAATAAGCGCTCTGAGATCATCATAGGCTTTGTCAGATTGATTACGGTTGTATTGAATCAGTTTTTTTTGGTTTAATAAATCGGTTTTCTCATGTTGATATAGTCGCTGTTCTGTCTATTTTAGATTTTTCATGCTGTAATTATTCCCATCAGAATTTATATTAAATGAGTCATTGCTAACAATCTCAACTCTTACTACTTCTTCAACTTGTTGACTATTTTTTATAAAAAACCTCTAGGCTCGTGCTCAATCATTCCGCTATTAATTGAGAGTTCATATATAAAAGAGCTTTTTGCAGAGGCAGCTAATAAAATTTTTGTATCATCATCCCACAAATAGTATCGGTGCGTACCTCGCGCATGCATCATAGGAATAGTCACTTCGTTAGTCTCAACTCGGCATGAATAGAAGTCATGACATGTTCTATCTTCCAAGCGAACACAACTAAAAGTCAGATTTTTACCTTCAGGCGACGCTTTGGGATGCCAAGCAATTTTTAACATTAGATCATGTGATGTTTTGGTATGGCGTACATTTGTGATAGCAATCGAGACAGGCAGCTGAACGATAAGATTTCCCAATCGGTCTGACACGCTTGCCATTTTTATTGGTATATATTTTTGAATTTGTTCAGATAGGTTTTGTAATAAATCTGGCTGATCAAAGAAAATTTTCAATGCATCTTTTGTTGTATCAAACCATTCAAAGACGTGAGAACCACTCCAAAAATTATTCTTTAAAATATTGTTTAATGGGACTGATTCAGTAGCGTCCGAGGGAACAAATCTTCTAGGAACTAATTCAAGATTACTAGAAAATGATAGAGGTTTTTGATTGGCAGCCCATACGTTATTTAGCGCCAAATTCATCAATAATTTTTTTGTTTCTTCAAGGCTTAGTGAATATTTTATTACGCCAAAAGAAATTTTTTTTACACCTTGAATGTTCAATTGTTTTGGAGTGAGAAAAATTTCTTGTTGAACTGCTTCCGTTGGTTCCTCTTGAGCAACCACCACAGTCAAAACATTAAATGGTTTTTTACTATTTTCGTGTTTAGGTAAAGCAAATATAGTTATAACTTCAAACTGATTGTGGAAGCCTATGATATTTGGCTCCAATAATTCAAATATAGAGTCGGTGTAGCAAGCAGCAGCTTGATGTATAGTATGCCTATTTTTGCCTTTCATGCCAGCTCCATTTCAATAACCAACAAATTAGTGGTTCTATAGTTTATTAGGCTATAAGCCACCCTTTATATTAAGAATTAAATCATTTAAAAATAATGAGTTAATTCATTCTGGGCGGTATTTGTCAACAAGGTTTTGACCTGCTTGGGCAATTTTTGCCTTGTGTGCTCGACTACTCAGACATGCTTCAATATGCTCAATTCTTGGTGCAAATACAACAGTCAATTCCTCGTTGATTGTCTGATGACTTTGATTGGCCTGCGTAGTGGCCGCATCTATTGGTACAAGGTTGTAAGACTGTGAGACCAGATTCGCCTAAACCTCTATTGCTGCTCGAGCATTTGCAAAAAACTACGGCTTTGGCCTACAGCTTTACCTACTGATCAGGCAGGCTAAACCCATCATAAAGCCGACCCAACGCTGGAAACTCACATGACACGGAAAATCATCATCAGTTCAGCACTCGCCGCGATTGTCGGTGCAAGCGTAGTTGGCGTGTATATGCGTCAGCAGCAGCCAGAACCCGTGCAAAGACCCGTGGTGAATTTTTAAAATATGGGGCATTTGGTTGCTCTAAAAATGAACTATTCTGATGTGATTGAACATACTGAGAGACGCACGCAAGCCATTCCACTGAGTGGTTACGATCTGATTTTGGGCAGTACTCGCGTGCTACTCGTCGCCAAAGGTGAATGCACGATTGCTACCGATTTACGCCAAGTAGAGTACAGCGAAACCAATCCTGAGCTTAAACAAGTCACCTTGCGTGTGGCTCTGCCCAAGCCGCTGAGTGTTCGAATCAATCACGATGCTAAGGCGCAAGGTGGTTCATATTTGTACACCATCACCAATAAAGGTTTAGAGCCGTTACTGGCGGATTCCTCCACTCAGCGTGAGGCGATTGCCCGCGTATTTGTGGAAGCCGAAAACAAAATCGGACAGGCCTGTAATCAGCCAAGCGTGATTGAGCAGGCCAAAACCAATACCAACACGGTGTTGGTTTCGATGTTTCAAGCAGTTGGCTGGGTTGCAAAAATTCAGTGGGTCTAACATCCAACGAATACTGCCTCATATGATTTGAGGTCAAGATCATCAGAAACGGCTCTGTTGCAAATCGTAGTGCAACCACAGTCACTCTGTAGC
>JBAQKP010000226.1:0-2004 GCA_049301135.1 Moraxellaceae bacterium
CCCAGTGTTGGTCGTTGAGCATTAAGCGAGGCATGGCAGACTCGGTGGGTTGTTGTGTGAGAGCTTTAATTCTCCGAGTCTGCCTCCAATTTGCAATCAATAATTTGAAACGTCAACACGCCCTACTCTTTAACTTTCTAAAAAATCGTTTTTTTAGAAAATTTAGACGATTACGCCACACAAAAAAATAGCTTGATGGCGGGCTTGTGAGGGTTGACTGAGCAAGCTTCTGCGTCACTCAAAATTTGCATCTGATCATGGGATATGCATGATGAAGCGATTGATTTTTGATTTAGATCAAACTTTATGTTCTACCGTAAATGGCGATTATATCAACTCGACTCCAGTCTGGCCGGTAATCAAAAAACTCCGTGAATATAAATCTCATGGATTTGAAATTGTAATCAGCACCAGTCGTAACATGCGCACCTACGCCGGCAATACCGGCAAAATCTCTGCCAATACCCTGCCGATCATCATCGAGTGGCTCAAGCGGCACGATGTACCGTTTGATGAAATCTATGTCGGTAAACCGTGGTGCGGCACAGAAGGTTTTTATATTGATGATCGGGCAATTCGGCCACAAGAATTGGTCAATCTCAGTTACTCAGAAATCATGCAACTGATTGGTAAGCCTGAGGATCAAGTATAATGTCTTTATTCGTGATTCCGATGGCAGGACTGAGTAGTCGATTTTTTAAAGTAGGCTTTACTGTCCCTAAATACATGTTGCCACTCGATGATCAAAGCATGTTTGAATGGTCAGTGTCTTCATTTAAGCGCTATTTTGACACCGATCATTTTTTATTTATTTTGCGTGATGTGTACAACACACCGCAGTTTGTCCTCCAGCAGATTAAGCAGATGGGCATTCGGCATTATCAATTGGTCATCTTGCAAGATGAAACCCGTGGTCAAGCAGATACGGTATGGCTTGGTTTGCAACAATCGACCTATCAAAATGATCTGGTTATTTTCAATATCGATTCTCGCCGCCACGACTATATCAAACCCGCTTGGCTGGGAGACTGTGATGGCTATCTTGAAGTCTTTAAAGGTGAGGGCGATCACTGGTCGTTTGCACAGCCTGTCGACGAAAGCAGCACGCAAGTTCGATGCACCACCGAAAAAGAGCGAATCAGCGACTTATGCAGTAATGGACTCTATCACTTTAAGAGCCGTGAATTGTTTGAACGAGCTTTCGACGATGCAGTCACTCACAATCAGCTCATCAAGGGTGAGTTATATGTCGCTCCACTGTATAATCACTTGATTGAACAAGATTTAGATGTTCGTTTTGATTGTATTGGCACAGCACAGACTGACTTCTGTGGCACTCCAGATGAATATCGGCAGCTATTTCAGCGTTGCTCAACACCTTAGTTTGGAGTTTTTTGGGTGATTATTATTAATTCCGGCGCATATGTGATCGCCGAACTTCAAGCTGAGTTAGGACGCATCCCACCTTGTATGCTCCCAGTTGGTAATCGCAAGTTGATTGAACATCAAATCCATGAACTGCGTAAACAACATCGCTTAGAAAAAATATATGTCACACTGCCTGAGAGCTATTGCCTGAGCTTAAGTGAACAGCGCTTACTCGATGCACTGGACGTCCAGCCCATTGCAACTCGTGACGAGTTTAGCTTGGCAGAGGCAATCTTGTTTGCATTGAATACCTGCGATATCGATACACATGGCGCAATTCGACTGGTACATGGTGATACGTTAATCATGCATCTTCCCAATCCGATCCCCGATCATGCGTTAGGTGTGGCCTATTCTAGTGATGATTATGACTGGCAAGTGGAGCGTACCGACAGTGGCAGGCCGTTGGTCTGGTGTGGCTTTTTCTCGTTTCGGCATCGTCACGATTTAATCCAAACCTTGGCGTTATCGCGTGGGCATTTTGTGCAAGCTGTACAAGACTATCGGGTAGTGTCAAAAATCAACGTGTTCTGGTATAAAATTTAGATCACCCACGCTGCCCAACCTCACTGACCA
>JBAQKP010000227.1:0-7642 GCA_049301135.1 Moraxellaceae bacterium
GTATACAAATGCTCCTCATAAATCTCGATCAAACCACGCATCCACGCATCGCCGACGAACGAGTTGGCATGTTGCATCAGGTCGAGTACAAAGGCCTCCAAGCCCATCCGAATCAATTGATGATTCAGGTACTGACTGACCGCATACGGGTCGCGACTTTTCAGCACCGCCAGCAGTTCTTGCTCAAGGTGCGGCGGTGATTTGGTGATGACTTGCAGGTTGGCCGGTTGGTGGCTGTTGACCAACTGTTCCAACTCGGCCAGTGTCAAGTTGACGATTTTACCCGGCCGAAAGCCAGCGTCAATCAGGCGACGGATCACCCGCAGTTTATTGACCTGATCAGGTGGATAAATGCGGTCGCCTTGTGCATCCCGTTCAGGGTACGGAAAGCTGTAGCGCCGCTCCCACATGCGCAACAGTTCTTTAGAAATGCCCGTCTCACGTTCAACCGCGTTGATCGGCAGCAGCACTTTGGGTAATTCATTCGCCAGTGATAAAGCAGCATCATCTTTCATCGCATACTCTCCTGAGTAACGCTCATGACGCGGACTCGATTTTGCCGAGTAAGCGCAGTTTTAAGCCATAAGGTAAACGTTTGATCAGTTTTAGGCCGCTGGTAAAACGCTTGGGAAAACTGATTTCAAAACGATTGGATTCAAGCCCGCTGACCAGTGCAGCAGCGGCTTGTTCAGCGGTCATCAGGTCAGGCATGTCAAAATCATTGTTTGCGGTGAGTGGCGTGGCAACAAAACCTGGATTGACCACTTGTACATCGACACCACGCGGCTTTAGGTCGAGATAGAGACTTTCACACAGGTTAATCAAGGCCGCTTTGGTCGGGCCATAGGCCAAGGCTTTGGGCAAACCCATGTAGCCCGCGACACTGGCAATAATCACGATACGACCTTGTTTACGCGCTAAAAAGTCGGGTAAAACAACATCGAGCGTGTGCAGCACACCACCGTAATTAATCGCCATACTGCGCTGCATGCGTTGTACATCCAGTTCCCATGCGCGCATCGGTTGGTAATCTGCGGCGCAGTGCAAGTACAGATCCAGCGGTTGATCGGCGCAAAACTGCTGATAAGCGGTACGTAGACTGTCGGTCTGCATCACGTCAACGGGCAACGCTACGGCGTTGGGGTAGACTTGGGCGATCTCGTCTAGTGCGGTTTGATTGCGTGCACTGACTGCGACGGTCGCGCCCTTTTGCAGCAGTAACTCGGCAGTCGCCCGCCCGATGCCACTGCTCGCACCGATGATCCAGACCCGCTTGCCGTACCAATCTTTAATCGGATGATTCATGTGTCTATCACTCCTTACTGTGGCACAGCGGCAGATGGCGTTGGGCTAATGTTTGGGGTTTGGGGCAGCGGTTTTTGAAACTGTGGTTTTTGAAAAAACAGCGTCACCTCACCGACCCGAAAACCGAACTTTTTGACTGTGGCACGGTTCATCATGTGTCGCCCGTCATAACGAAACATCCGATCATCAAACTGCACATCGTAGGTCGTGTCACCGACCGGCAGTCGTAAGGTGTACTGCCAGCGAAACACTGAGCCATTGGCTTGCCCCTGTGCGACTCCAATCACATCGGCCGCCCGCCCTTGAAACTGGCCATTGCCCAGATCGGTCAGTGTCCAGATGCGTTGTTCGGTATTGCCATCATCATAGACAAACCGTTCATCTAGCGTGCCAATGTTGCCTTGCCAAGTGGCTTTGATATCGACTTCAAAGCGTCGAGCAATGCTGCCATCGCGTTGTTCAAACTGTCCCCACGCTTTAATGTCACCATTAAAATAGTCGCGTAAGTCAAACGCAGGTTGGCTGGCCGCAGGCGATAGTTTAGCGGGCTGAGTCGAGCAACCGACCAGTACAAAACTGCCCAGCGGCAAGCCCACAGCCAGTGCGAACCTCAGTACAGTGCGTAACATCGAACGTTGCATAGCAAGTCACCTCTGCATTGACTATAGCATTTTGTCCTATACAAAATACAGGTTTTTTGGCCTGAACTAGATTTGTATAAGACGATTTTAGGCGGCTGGTGGACGGTCTTGAAGTGGTTAGAGTGGCTTGTTCAGATGCACTTGATAAACTGATGTGCGATCACTTAAGAAGCCTGCTTCGCAGTACACATAGTAAAAACGCCAGATTTTGATAAAGCCTTCATCAAAGCCTTGCGCCCGAATTTTTTCAAGCTGCTGCTCGAAGGCTTGGCGCCAGCGCAGTAGTGTTTCGGCGTAGTCGTGCCCAAACGCCAAGGCATCACGCCACTGTAAGCCGACCTGTTCAACCTCTTGGCGTAAGCGGGTGGGCGAGGCAAGCATGCCACCAGGGAAGATATATTGCTGAATAAAGTCGGTGCTGCTGCGGTAGCTGTCAAAGCGCGATTCGTCGATGGTGATGGCTTGCAAGGCAATCTGACCGTTTGGCTTGACCAGATCGTGTAATTGCTGAAAGTATGACGGCCAGTAGGCTTCACCAACCGCTTCAATCATTTCAATCGACACAATCGCATCAAACGCCCGACCTTGCTCTATCCGAATATCGCGGTAGTCTTGATAGCGCAAATCCACCATATGACTCAAGCCGAGATTGCTCAGGCGCTGATTGGCATAGTTCAGTTGTTGTTTGGACAGCGACACTCCAGTAACCCGCACGCCGCGCAGTGCTGCATACTCTGCAAAGCCACCCCAGCCGCAGCCAATCTCCAGCACATGATCACCTGCTTGAACTGCAAGTTGCTCAAATAATCTGGCATATTTGGCGATTTGTGCGGATTCAAGCGATTGATCAGGCTGACTAAATAGTGCTGACGAGTAGGTCATGCTCGGATCAAGCCACAGTCGATAAAAGTCATTGCCTAGATCGTAGTGCGCATGAATATTTTTTTTGCTATTGGTTTTGGTGTTACGGTTTTGCCAGTGCTTAAGCTGATAAAACAACTTGCCATACCACTTCCCGGCAAAGGCTGCCGACAAGGCTGCTTCGTTGGCCAACGCCAGTTGCAGCAGTGCCAGCAGGTCGGTCGAGTCGAGCCAGCCATCCCGATAGCTTTCGGCAAAACCAATATCACCGCTTTTGATGATGGCATCGCAGGCGCGCCAATCATGCAAAATCAAGTCAGCATGCACACCAGCCTGCTTGCCCACGTAGCGTTTTTTTTGACCATTCGGTAGGGTCAGATCCAGTTCACCAATCGCCAGCTTTGACAGCAACCGGAGCAGCAGCGGCGTTCTGCGCCAGCCCAATAGATCACGCACCGGCTGGCCGATAGGGGCAGTGGCTGGTTCAGAGCGGTTAAAGTCAACTGACTGATTCATAATACACTTCCTGACGAGGAGCTGGGGGTGAACGGTGAAACACCGCGCCTTTTTGCCAAAGTTTAAGCGCTTGCCAATGAATCCTGAGCACTACCAAAGCGGTACTCCAGCCATATTGCGCCAGACTCGACACCAGTTGTTGTTGGCTAACGGCATATGCGTTTAAGCTCAATGTGGTGGCAAGATCAGGCTGCGATTGTGTGGCTGAAGATTGGTTAAAATGATCAATCCGCAACTGCTGGCGTTGCTCGGTCAAATCAAACATAAACCGATAGTCACCGGATACCGCAAAAAATGGCGACACATGTAACTGCTTATACGCATGCAGAACGGTTTTGGATTCAATCGGTTGAAGATTTTGTTCAGTCAATAGATAACTGAGTCGCACGCCGAAGGTGTTGTTCACCTCACACAGGATCACGCGCAGTTGGTTGGCCTGATCATAGGCTGCCCAAAAACTCACCGGATTAAACACATAACCCAGCACCCGCGGCTGGCTGGTCAGCTCTAACCGAGTCAGTTCAAACTGTTCAGCAAGGCCAGCCTGTTGTAGTTGCTGCTGAAACCAACTGAGCAGATCTGTGCGACCATCGCCATGATCTTTTTCTAAAAAAGCCAATGGCCGCAAGCGGTTATAACCAAATAGCCCATTGCTTTTCGGCGGTTGTAACAGATCAAGTCGTAGATACAACACCGGATACACAAAGCGATTTGCGATGCTGCCACGCCGATAGTGCATGGTCTGTCCATGCATCAGGTGTAGCCGTTCAGCAAACACTTGCCGCCATGCCTGCTGAAGCTGCTCAATCGGTCGCGCAATGGATTGCCGCAAGCGGCTTAAGACAGATCGGCTGGCCATGGCGTCGCCACTCCAAGCTGTTGCACCACCCGAATCGCAGATTTGAGGCCGTCCTCATGGAAGCCGTAACTGCCCCAAGCACCAGCAAAATAGCAGCCGTGTGTGCCTTGAATGCGATGTAATTGCTGTTGCGCTTGCAGCGCTGCACTGTCCATTTGAGGATGTGCATAGTCAAACTGGCGAATGATCTTGCTCGGATCAATCGGCGTGACCGGATTGAGCGTGACCATCAGCGGCGTGCGAAACGGCAGTGGCTGTAAGCGATTCAGCCAATACGTCACCGCAACCGGCTTGCTGAGATCTTGATGTGGATCAGATAGATAGTTCCAAGATGCCCAAATGGAACGGGTTTTTGGCAGTTGGCTGGTGTCGGTATGCAGGTAAGCTTGATTGGGTGCATAGCGAATATCGCCAAGGATTTTTTGTTCCAGTTCAGTCGCTTCCTCACCCAGAATCGCCAGTGTTTGGTCGGTATGACAAGCAAATACCACATGATCGGTGCTGTGTTCGATCAGCCCATCGGGTGTATTGATCTGTAGAGTGATTTGGCTGCCATTGCGCTGAATACTTTGCACAGCATGTTGCAAGCGACAGTCGGGCAGGTCTTGCAGAATACGTCGGACATACTGCCGTGATGAACCGCCGACGGTTTTCCATTGTGGGCGGCCTTTGACACTGAGCAGCACATGATTTAAGCAGAAATGTAAAAAACTCGCTGCTGGAAACTCACGGATATCGGCGACCGCAGTTGACCAAATCGCCGCACCCATCGGGAGCAGATAATACTGTTGAAAGGCTTGGCTATAGTGATGCCGATCAAGCAGTTGACCGAGTGACAATTGCTCACGCTGGGCTTCGATCAGATAGCTTTCTGCGTAATGTCCAAACCGAAGAATATCCGCCAGCATTTGCCAGAATTTTGGTTTAAACAGATTGCGCCGCTGTGCAAACACGGTGTTTATGCTGTCACCAGCCCACTCCAGTGGTGTGTTACCAGTGGCCAGTGACACGGCAAAACTCATGTCACTGTCTGGTGTCACCACGCCAAGATGCTGAAAAAACTGGGTCAAGTTTGGGTAGGTTTTGTGGTTAAACACCAAAAAACCGGTATCGACGGGATAACTCGTCCCATCAAGCTGTACATCGACGGCATTCGAGTGACCACCAAAATAAGTGCCTGCTTCGAGCAGGGTCACTTGGTACTGACCAGACTGTTGCAGTAGCCATGCTGTGGACAGACCGCTGATGCCTGCGCCGATGACACAGACGCGTTTGGCCGAATAATTCGCAGAAGAGCTTTGGGTCATTTTGTACAGTACAAAAAGTGGATTCAGTATCAGTGTGTCTGAGAGAGTGACGAATTACAATGCTATTTTTTGTATGCAGGATCAGTGGCGCTTTGATCGATATTGAGCAATGCCGATTGTGTGTGGATGTCGCACGCTGGGCGAGTCAATCTTCGGTATAATCGCGCTCTAAATGCACCGCATGCCGTGTGTGCTGACTGCATGTGCTTATTGGAAGGTTGTATGTCTGACTTACCGTTGATCAAGTCGTCACTGATCGCGCTGCCGCCCAGTATGTCTGCCAGTCTGGTGCAGATCGCGGAGATTCGACAGCCGTTAATTTTGCTGACCCGTCATTCGATTCGTGAGCAGATGGCAGGGCAAGGCTTTGCCAGTTATGCGTTGCCGTTGACCGCACAAGGTCGCCAGTTGGCACAGGCGTGGGGGCGTCACTTGCTTGAACGCACCGGTCGCCAAGTGCACAGTTGTATCAGTAGTCCGATTCAGCGCTGTGTCGATACCGCCAATTTAATGCTGGCGGGTCAGGCCGAGTTATTGGGCGTGCCGCTCGCAACATTGCCCACAGTCGCGCAGCATGATTTGTTGGTCGAGCCGGGTAGCTTTGTGCATGACGTGCAGCAGGCAGGGCCATTGTTTTTACAACATGGGCCATTGGGGTTTATCAATGCATTCTTGCGCGAAGAAGTCGCGGGCATGAAACAGCCACAGCACGGCGTGCATGATATTTTACAACTGCTCTATACACAATCACACGACGCGGCACGCCCCGCAGCAGATGGGATTCATCTGGCGGTCAGTCACGACACGATTTTGGCTGCGTTACTGGCCGTGATGGCACAGCAGCGTGCGATCACGTGGGCAGACTGGCCTGAGATGATGGAAGGCGTGTGGTTGTGGTTTGAGGGTGTGGATTTTAGGCAGGCCACACTGCATTGGTTGTGGCGTGGCGTGCAGTATCAGCAGTCGATTAAGGACTTGATCGGGCAGCAAACCTAACGCTTGGCGCGTTTCGCCAAAATCTGTACGCACCGGCTCTTGTACATGCTGCAAAATTCACGCAGCATCGGTCTATCCTAATCAAATGAGCATCAGTGAATGTCTGTCAGCAGTATGTTTGGACAAAATCTACGTTTGCCGGTGATTGCCGCGCCGATGTTTTTGGTCTCGGGTCTGGACTTGGTACAAGCCTGTTGCCAAGCCGGTATCGTCGGTTCTTTTCCAGCCGCTAACGCCCGCACGCTTGAGGATTTGCGTGATTGGCTCAGCCAGATGCAGGCATTTCAGCAGGCGCATCCCACCGCTGCGCCGTAGGCGATGAACGTGATTTTGCTCGATAAAATGAACGACCGTAAGGCTGAGGAGTTGGCGCTGGCCGAAGAATTCCAAGTGCCGGTGTTGATTACCTCGGTCGGCGATCCGACTGAGGCAGTGCAACGGGCGCATGCGTGGGGCGGTAAAGTCATTCATGATGTGGTGTCGATTCGGCACGCGGTCAAAGCCGCACAAGCCAAAGTCGATGGTCTGATTTTGGTCTGTGCCGGCGCGGGCGGGCATACCGGACAGCTGAATCCTTTTGCATTTGTGCCGCAGATTCGTGAGTTTTGGGACGGTCTATTGATCGTCGGTGGCTCGGTGTCGCAAGGTCAGACGGTGCGTGCGCTGGAGGTGCTCGGCGCGGATATGGCCTATATCGGTTCACGCTTTATTGCCACCACCGAGTCGATGGCGTCGCAAGCCTATAAGCAGGTATTGCTCGACAGCCAAGCCAGTGATGTGGTGCTCAGTCCAGTGTTTTCCGGTGTTCCCGCGCATTATCTCAAGCCGTCGATTGCGCTGGCAGGGCTTGATCCTGAGCATTACAGTGCAGAAGAGGTCAAAATCAAGAACATCAAAGCATGGCGTGATGTCTGGAGTGCAGGGCATGGCGTTGGCTCGATCCAAGACGTGATTCCAGCAGCGGATTTGGTGGAGCGTTTGGCGCAAGAGTACCAGTCGGCATTACAGCGGCCAGCATTTGGCACTGTTTGATACTGTCAGATGTCAATCTTCCAGTGGATACAGCAGTTTTAGCTGTTGTTCCACTGCAAACATCCAGCCCGTCCACGTCGCGTCGGGCTGCCAGATCTGTTCGAGTAAGTCATGCGCGGTGGGTA
>JBAQKP010000228.1:0-11531 GCA_049301135.1 Moraxellaceae bacterium
CATCAATCCTACCCAACATCTAAAAGCAAGCGGCAGCTTAAGGCAGTCCAGCCACTAACGCCAGTGGGCAATTCAGACACAAAAAAACCGCCAGACTAAACCGACGGTTTTTTTAGATACGCGTCTACAGCGACGGGTTAAGCCAGCTTTGCGGCAAAAAAATCTTGCAGCGACTGCCACGAGGCGTGATCGGCTTCGGCGTTATAACCGAGATCCACCCCGTTATCCACCGCACGCTGATCGGCGGCTGGATTGGTAAAGCCATGCTTGGCGTCTTTGTGCAGATGCACCGTCAGCTCGACTTCGGCGGCAGTCATTTCGGCTTTAAAACCTTCGAGTGCGTCCATCGTGATCATGCTATCGGCTAGACCATGCTCAATTAGCACCGCTGCGGTCATTTTGCCCAGTTGAGCAGGTGCTTTCGGCGATAGCTCACCATGAAACGACGCAACAGCTTGCAGCGGCATGCCTTCACGCGCCATGTCGAGGGCGATTTTGCCGCCGAAGCAATAGCCCATCGCAGCCACGCGATTTTCGTCGATTTCGGGCAGTTTGCGCAGTTGCTCTAGTCCGGCTTGGGCGCGTTGCATCAGCACGTCTTGGTTATTCAGCATTTGCATCATCCACTCGTAGGCTTGTGGTGCAGCCGTGGTGGTTTTACCGTCGCCATATACATCAATCGCCAACGCGGCATAGCCGAGTTCGGCCAGTGCATCGGCACGGCGCATCGGATAATCGGTTAGACCCCACCATTCGGGCGCGATCACCACAGCGGCAACTTGTTGATTGGTATCGGCGGGCAAAGCCAAATAGCTATGCAAGGTTGTGCCATCTGGCGCGGTATAAGTCAGGGTGCGGGTATTAATAACCAAGGACACGGTACAGACTCCTGTCGGGTGTCAAAACGGAAAAATTAGAATCACCACACCATACGATTTTTTTTATGCTGATTTTCAGTGGATTGCAAGATCCCAACAATTTCACCACGCGGCGAGACAATTCGCCGCATGGTGAGTTGATCCGTCTAGGGGTAACGCCGTGCTTTAAATTGCGGCTTTACCACGGAACACGAAGCCAACGATGGCAAGAATCACGGCAACCACGAGGAAAATCCACGCAAAGTCAGCCGACATACCTGCGACACCACCAAAACCCAATACACTTGCGATCAACGCAACCACTGCAAAAATAATAGCCCAACGAAACATGATCTTTCTCCCAAAAAACAATAACATCAAAGTTTAAAAAACTTAGTAACATCCCTGATTGCGCTGACAATCGGCCGCTACTGAACACAACTTCAAGATAGCTGAACAGTGCAATCTGGCTGTGCAGCTTTTGTTTAGGGTTGTTGCAGTTTGCAAGGTTGCCAAAAATCGATAAAAAGTTTTTTTAATTTTATGTTTTTGATAAATATTATTTTTATTTTTTTTCTGGCGTAAGAGGCTCAATCTACCGTTACGCAAACCGCGATAGATGGTGATTTTACTTACGCAACCCAGCCCAAAAGCGTGCAGACGTGACCGGCTACGTTACATTTTTGGCTCATAACAGGCGTTCTGGTAGGCGTTGTGTGCGTGTTTACGCTCCCGATGTGACTGAATTTTGAGTATGCTGTCACTTGTTGCGTGAGTAAGTGATTGAGTAGCCTGCTGTGAGCGAGATTCGGGATAAATTTTGGGAAAACTATACACTGACTGAACTGAATGCCGCCGAATGGGAGGCGTTATGTGACGGCTGTGGCTTGTGCTGTCTGGTCAAGCTCGAAGATGAGGACAGTGGCGAGGTGGCCTATACCAAGCTGGCCTGTAAGCTGTTGGACTGTAAAACCGCGCGTTGTAGTGACTACAGCAATCGCCGCGAGCATGTGCCGGATTGTTTGCAACTCACGCCGGAAATGGTGAAAACGCTGCATTGGTTGCCGCCGTCTTGTGCCTATAAACGCGTCGATCAAGGCCAAAAATTGCCGCGCTGGCATCCGCTACTGACCGGCACACCGAAAAGCGTGCGTGAGGCGCGTAAGTCCGCTGCTGGGCGCTGTATCCCCGAATACATGGTCGATGCTGAGGATGTCGAAGACTATATTGTGAAATGGGTGCGTTAATTGTGTTGGGTATTTGATCACTCAATCACCAATAGGAATTATTCGTATGTCAAATAGTCAACATGATCAAACCACGCTATTTTTTACGGTGACTGGCGACGCAGACGCACACGAGTTAATTGAGCAGTACCAATTACGTCAGGTTGAAGGTTGGAATCACGCTGAGATTGCCGAAGAGCAATATCAATTTGAGCAGATGTGCTTGCGGTTTACTCCGAACGAACAACCCAATAACTTTTGCGATGTCGATCAAGTCTTGAATGGGAGTTGGACGCAGTTTCCGCAGTATTTGCAACGCACTCGACAGTTGCCAGCTCATCTAAAACGGACATTGCATATTGTAAGACATGCGGTGAATTGCCAGTCGGCAGGCTTTCACCTCAGTCGTGACAGTGTGCGGCAGTTGGCACGACTCAACGCCGCAGTGATCTTACACGGCTATCAAGATGTCGATGATGGGTTGGATTTTCCATACGCCAAAAAACTATCAAACCCCGACCGTGAACCAACCCAAAGCCCCTATGAGCGAGTGTATTTTTCGGTTGCCTCAGAGGATTACTCAGCCGCAGAATTGACTGCAAAGATTGGCTTAGCGGTCGACCAGAGTCATTCCGTTGGTGATTTTAAACGTACTCACCCACAGACCGCAGCGCCAATCCTCTGGGATTGGACAAGCTTAACCATCAACTCAGGTCTGCCTGATGATCAGCCGATTGACCGTCATCTGGAAGCATTATTGAGCAAGCTCGAAACACGCCATGCAGAAATTTGGCAAATGGCGCAGGATTATCAGATCCGTTTTTATGTTCAGGCGGCGGGTTATGTGAGTAATCCACATGAGCGACAACTGTCTAGCGAGACGATTTGTCGTTTGGCGCGGTTAGGTGTGAGCCTTGACGTTGATTTTTACTTTGTTTAACGATTTGTTGAACAACGAAATGCATGATCGAGTTGAAAAAAAATTGCCGACTGAGCTTTAAGTCAGTCGGCTAAAAAGATCTAGCCCCAAATCACTTTTTGCTGCTGGGCGCGCCAGCCCTCAGCATGTTGCACATACTGATCTTCGATGATGTTACGCTTGATTTTCATGGTTGGGGTTAAAAAACCATTGTCCATCGTCCACTGTTCTTTCACCACCACCAGATAGTCGAGCCGCTCGTGATCCTCAAGCGACTGATTGACATTGTGTAAGAGACTTTGAAATTCCTGCGACAGTGTAGTGTGCAGCAAACTGCCGTTTTTTAACTCGTTTTGCGCATCGAGTGACAGCATGACTAAGGCAAACGGCTGTGGCTCGCCAGAGCCGGTGACACAGACTGCTTCAATCTTGGGGTGGTTGTTCAGTTTGTTTTCAATTGGGGCAGGTGCGACATATTTGCCCTTGCTGGTTTTAAACAACTCCTTGACCCGCCCTGTGATTTTGAGCCGGTTTTGTGCATCAATCTCACCACGATCTCCAGTCTTAAAGAAGCCATCTGCGGTCATTTCTTCCGCCATTTTGTCCGGCATCTTATGAGAGCCGAGCATTTGGGCAGGGCTTTTGACTTCGATTTCACCGTTTTCAGCGATGCGATGCTGGACGTTTGGATTGGGTGAGCCGACATAGCCGACCCGCACCTGATTCGGGCGTGAGGCGTGCGAATAGGCGAAATTTTCTGACATGCCGTATACGTCGAGCAACTCTAGCCCAAGATTGCGATACCATTCAATCACATGTGGCGGTAGCGGTGCAGAGCCGGTCAGTGCCAGTCGCACTTTCTGCAAGCCGAGTTGGGTCAAAATTTTCTTTTTGACGATTCTGTTTAACACTGGAATTTTAAATAAAATCCGTTGTTTTTTAAGCGGTAACTTTTCGCACACCCCCAAATAAAACTTCGTCCACAAGCGCGGCACTGAAAAGAAAATAGTGGGTTCGGCACGTTGTAAATCTTGCACGAAGCTTTCCAGTCCTTGCGAAAAAAACACATGAAAACCGGCATATAGCGAAATACTTTCGACGGCGGCACGCTCTGCGACATGCGCCAGCGGCAGGTAGGACAACATGCGATCTTTTGGGTTAAAACCCCATTCGTCCGCCATGTTATTGGCGACCGCCATCATGTTGCCAAAGCTGTGAAGCACACCTTTGGGACAGCCAGTGCTGCCGGAGGTGTAGACAATCGTGGCGACCTGATCAAGCGTCGGTAACTTCGGTTGCGCCAGTGCGGGTACGCTGCGGATCAGGTCTGTCCATTGGACTTTTTTGTTCAATTCGGTAGGCGCGAGCGGTGTCGCGATAATAGGAAGCTCTGCTGGAATAATCTGTTTGATCTCATGCCAGCCGTCGGCTTTGCCATCCATTTTGCCGATGATCAGCAGCTTGGCGTCGCTGTGTTCCAGCACATAAGCAGCCGAGTCGGCATTTAAGGTCGGATAGAGTGGTACGGTCACATGTCCCGCCATCCAAATCGCCAGATCAGCCATGATCCAGTGTGCTGAGTTGCGCCCGAGTAGCGCGATATTGCTGTGCTGTGGCAAACCGATGGATTGTAGGTGTTGGGCAATCCGTCGCACTTCGTCACCGACTTGCTGCCACGTCCAGTCTTGTACGCGGCCATCGGGATAGGGCTGGGTCAGATAGACTTGCTGGGGTGCGCGCTGCTCCCAGTACAATAGGCAATGCAATAAGGTACTGCGTTCAGTATTGGGTTGTGACATCGTGCTGACTCCTGTCGTTTGGTTAATTTTGCGGCAATTTAACCTAACATCTGACACGGCACAACCCTAGGCCGTGATGCTCATTTTGTCTGGTGGAGATAACATTTTTGCCACTGGCAATCCTGAGCGGCTGCATTGCTGTGGTTGGATGGATCACTTAAGATCGGTGTCTCTTGAATGCCGTCCGTATGGACATAGGTCGCCCGCATGATTCCGCTTCCCGAACGTATCCGCCCCCGCAGTCTGGCTGAGGTGATTGGTCAGCGTCACTTGCTCGGCGAGGGTGCGCCACTGCGGCAGATCGTCGATCAGGGCAAGCTGCCCTCGATGATCCTCTGGGGCGCGGCAGGCGTGGGTAAAACCACCTTAGCCTTGCTGCTTGCGGAAGCGGTGGATCGGCCTTTGGTCAGCCTGTCTGCGATCAATACTGGTGTCAAAGAGCTGCGTGAAGTGATCGCACAAGGTGGCGATCTGCTACCGCCGGTGCTGTTTATTGATGAGATTCATCGTTTTAACAAAGGTCAACAAGATGCACTGTTGGCGGCGGTCGAAAAAGGCCAAATCACCCTGATCGGTGCGACGACCGAAAATCCCTCGTTTGAGGTCAATCACGCCCTGCTGTCGCGCTGTCAGGTCTACACCCTACAGCCGCTGAATCGTGATGAGCTGATCGCCGTACTCAAGCGTGCTTTGCAGCAAGATCAAATTTTAAAACAACGTCAAATCAGTCTGCTTGAGGTCGATGCGCTGCTGCAACTGTCTGGCGGCGATGCACGTAAACTCTTAAATTTATTCGAACTGACCATTGATACCCAACCGGTCGATCAGCCCATACAGATCAGCAATGATCTGGTGCTACACAGCGCGCAACAAAACATCGTGCGCTACGACAAGTCCGGCGATCAGCACTACGATATTGTCTCGGCGTTTATTAAATCGCTGCGTGGCAGTGATCCCGACGCGGCGCTGTATTGGATGGCACGCATGATCAAAGGCGGCGAAGATCCGCTGTTTATCGCGCGGCGTATGTTGATTTTGGCCAGTGAAGACATCGGTAATGCTAACCCGAATGCGCTGCTGCTGGCGGGCGAGTGTTTTCGGGCGGTACAGGCGCTGGGCTATCCTGAATGTCGTATCATACTGGGACAAACCGCCGTGTATCTGGCCACCAGCGCCAAAAGCAACAGCACCTATAAAGCCATCAACGCGGCATTAGCACTGGCCGAAAAAACCGCGCACTTGCCCGTGCCATTGCATCTGCGCAACGCGCCGACTGAATTCACCAAACAACAAGGTCATGCCGCTGGCTATCAGTATGCACATGATTTCCCAGATCATTTTGTGATGCAAGATTACTTGCCCACTGAATTAAACGGTCAAAAATTGTATCAGCCTGCTGATAATCCGCGTGAACGTGAAGCGGCACGCTTGCAGGCCGAGCGTTGGGGTGTGGGTCATGATGCGGTTAAAATCGGCAAATAATCCCAACAAATCAAATATTCAGTACAGCGTTGTCGTGTGGTGGGCAGCAGCATCCGATTGATTTGTTCAAGCAGATATTGATCAAAGCAGTTGACCTGCTGTAGGTAGCGCAGCAGCGCGATCAAAGTCAGACGCTGCACATCTGCATTGCCCGTGATCAGCCACAACTCGATGACTTCAAAAATATGTACCAGTTCTGCATGCTCGCCAATGCGGATCAGCCGAGGGATATACGCTGCCAAATCGGTCAGCGCCAAAGACAGCGGCAATTCCGCCGTATGTTGCCATGTGCGGCTGAATTGCTGCCAGATCAGGGTAAATTCAGAATGCCGTGCGAGTAAAAGGTCAAACATTTGATATCGAGTTAACATACCACGACGCTTGTTTTATGAGATGGGTTGGCGAATAAACGCTGCAATTTCATCCAGCGCCGCTTCAGCATCGACAATCAGCCGATTAAACATCTGGAAGTTATGCCACATCCCTTGATAAATATGACAGTGGACTTGACCACCGGTCGATTTGATACGCTCAGCGAGCTGAATCGCATCATCGTGTAATATTTCTTCGCTACCGACTTGAATCAGCATAGGCGGTAAACCGTGTAGTGGTGCAAACAGCGGAGAGATTCTGGGATCATTAAGTGCCAGCTTACCGCGATAAGCATCTGCACCACGTCGCAAGGCATGTGCCGTAATCATCGGATCGCGTTTGGCATTTGCGGTGACTGAGGGCAGGCTTAAGGTCAGATCGACAAACGGCGACATCATCACCAGACCAGCGGGCAGTGGTGAGCCTTGATCACGCAGCGCAATTGCCAAACTTAAAATATGCGCGCAACCACCGGAATCGCCACCCAAAAAAATCTGTTCCGGCATCCAACCTTGACCGAGGAGCGCATGATAGGCGGTTAACCCATCGTCTAGCGCGGCTGGGTAGGCGTGTTCTGGCGCACGCCGATAGTCGATCATATACACCACAGCATGACAGCGTGCTGCCAACTCGCTGGCCATGGCCTGATGGGTGTTGGATGATCCGGCAAAAAATGCCCCACCATGCAAATGCAAGATCACGCGCTTGACCGTCTGTGGCGTTGCTGCTTGGGTAAACTGTTTGGGCGTTGCACAGGCTGCTGCCACTGTACCAAGTGTGCTGTGCTGAATGCTGACATCCTGTCGTGCAATAAACAGTTGTGCTCCCAGTTCCATGCTCGCCCGCAGCATACTCAGCGGTAGCGGACTGCGGCTACCCAGCTTAAAAGTACTGCGCAGGCTGGCTTTAACCAGTGATCTGGTGATCCGTTGTGGGGGCTGCATATGAATACTCCGGTGGCGCGCGTTGCGAATCAGTGGTTTTCTAGCCTGTGTTTGTTGCTGACAATTGTCAATGTCAAATTCTGTTTTTTTATTGTCGCAAGCTGCGCTATGATCAGCCAATCCTGACGATTTGTGATTGGAACACTCGCATGTTTGCTCGCCGTACTGTCAAAAAAATTCGCCTACATGATGGGCAGCAGATGCCTGTGATGGTGATTGGTCGTGGTCAGCCGGTGATCATGCTGCATGGTTTTGGCATGGATGCGGCATTATGGTTGCCGTTTATTTTGCCATTTACGGGTCAGTATCAGTTTTATTTGCCGTACTTGCGCGGCTTTGGCAAGGCCAGTCGAGTCAAGCCATCGCAGCCGGATTTTATTGAGGATTATGTGCTGGATATTGCGGCGATGCGGCAGCAGCTTGGCCTTGATCAGGTGATTTTGGCGGGGGTGTCGATGGGGGCGTTGCTCAGTTTAAAACTACATGCGGCGGGGCAGTTTGCTGGGGTGTTACGCTACTTGCACATTGATCAGTCGCCAGTGATTCCCCACAAGCCAGACTGGTCGCATGGGGTATTCGGTGAGCGGCAGGCTGAGACTTTTGCACAGTTTCGAGGCTTGATTGCACGGGCGCAACCGCATTTGCATTTGCCGCACCAGCAGATTCCAGCGCATTTAAAACGTGAGCTGCTGCAAAATCTGGCTGATTTTGTCAATGAAACCGTGCATTCGCGGGCGCAGCGGCGTTTATTAAAACCATTGGTACGCTTTCCAAAATTGATGCAGTACGCGATGCCGATGCACGGTTGGGCGACCTTGATTCATGGCATGCAGGCCTATATCGAGCAGGGCTATGATTTGCGCGAGACGCTGGCCGATGTACAGGTTCCGGTGACGGTGTTTAGTGGTGCGCGCTCGCGATTGTATGCGGTCGAAGGACAGACACACTTTACCGAAATGTTGCCGAATGGCCGTCAGGTGATTTTTGCGCAATCGGGGCACATGCCGATGCTGGATCAGCCGCTGATGTTTGTACGGGAGTTTGGGCGGTTTTTACGCGGGTAAAGCGTGGGATAACTAAATACCAGACAGAAAAAAGCCCTGAATCATCAGGGCTTTATCTTGCATATATGGCGGGAAGGGAGGGATTCGAACCCTCGGTAGGGGCAAGCCCTACGCCGAATTTCGAGTCCGGTACATTCAACCACTCTGCCACCTTCCCGTGGCGCGAATTATACGAGAGCAGTTGGGTGCTGCTCAAGTAGTTTCAACGATTTATTACAACGGCTTACAGATCGCTCAGATCAACGCCAATCCGCTGCGACACTTCTTCGTAGGCTTCGATCACATCACCCAAGCCTTGGCGGAAACGGTCTTTGTCGAGTTTTTTCTTGGTTTCTTTGTCCCACAGACGGCAACCGTCCGGCGAAAACTCATCGCCCAGCACGATCTGACCATGAAACACGCCAAACTCCAGCTTAAAGTCCACCAGCATCATGCCGCCTTGATCAAACAAGGTATTCAGCACGTCGTTGACACGGTAGGTCAGCGCTTTCATTTCGGCCAGTTGTTCGGCGGTCGCCCAACCCAACGTCACCGCCAATGATTCGTTGACCATCGGATCACCAAGCGCGTCGTCTTTATAAAACAGCTCAAACGTCGGCGGGGTCAGCGGACGGCCTTCTTCCACCCCAACACGGCGGCACAGGCTGCCTGCCGCATAGTTACGGATCACGCACTCGACCGGAATCATGTTGAGGCGCTTGACCAGCACTTCGTCTGGGGTCAGCAGTTTTTCAAAATGGGTTGGAATGCCCGCATCGGCCAGTTTTTGCATGATAAAAGCGTTAAAACGATTGTTTACACGGCCTTTTTTGGCCAGTTGTTCTACTTTTTTGCCATCAAAGGCTGAGGTATCGTCGCGAAACACCAAGACCAAATGATCCGGATCATTGGTTTCATAAACAGATTTGGCTTTGCCAGTGTAGAGCAGGGCTTGTTTTTGCATGATTCAAAAGTTCCGTTCAAATCGGCCAGTGTTGGATGATTTGTTTAAGCAAAGAGGTGGTCAGTGTAGGGTCGGCCAGTGCATCTTGGCGATCTTGCAGACT
This sequence comes from Moraxellaceae bacterium, assembly GCA_049301135.1. Classification (GTDB taxonomy): domain Bacteria; phylum Pseudomonadota; class Gammaproteobacteria; order Pseudomonadales; family Moraxellaceae; genus JAYXXU01. The sequence continues at coordinate 9,710 of JBAQKP010000228.1, forward strand.
CACGGTGGTGGCACTGCCTGAGCGGCCTAAACGTAAGGTGTAAGGTTGCTCATCCAGCCGAACGTCAATCTGACTGGTGGCACGGGTGTTTTTGGTGACATTGATTTTGGCAGTGCTGAGTGATTGTAGCAAGGACTGCCAAACCTGATCAGGATTGCCTTCTGCGCGCAAAATCGGAAAACCATTGCCATCGACCACAATTGTCGGGGCGCTTGGACGACCGACATCGACACTGGCACGCGCTTGGAGCGCAGCGGTATCAAGCGGCTGTGGCGCGGGCATCACGAAGCGATTGCCTTTTTCGTTGGTGAAGACAGGGGCGTTATCGGGCGCGCGTTCTGGCAGCGCTGGCACAGGGTACAACGCTACAAATGGCCGTGTCGCTTGATCCGCAGGCAACTGTAGCGGCGGCAATGGTTTGGCGTCGCGGTAGTCGAGCGAGCTGTTATTGACCGCAAACTTGCTACAGCCGCTCATGCTTAAACCCAGCAGCACCAGCAGTCCAATCGAATTCAGCCTAAAACGCGGTAACATGATGCATCCTCAAAAGTGACGCCCTGCTGTTAGGACTTTAAGCCAGTCACATTAATGGCTGATCAGTTGTGTATCACGCAGCGCCTGCGCAATCAATGGCTGGTAAGATTCGCCCAGCACGGTGAGCGGCAGGCGAATGCCACGCTGAATCTGTCCCATCACGTGCAACGCCCATTTGACTGGAATCGGATTAGATTCGCAGAACAAGACGCTGTGCAGGATTTCGATCTGGGCGTTCAGTTGTTCAGCCGTCGCCAGATCACCGTTTAGCGCGGCCTGACAGATCTCATGCATTAGCTTTGGTGCGACGTTGGCAGTGACTGAGACATTACCGCGCGCGCCCAAACCGATCAACTGCCATGCCGTTGCATCATCACCTGAGAACACCTGCAAACGGCCATTCAAACGATCAATCAGATCTTTACCACGGGTGAGATCCCCCGTCGCGTCTTTAATCGAAAAAATCGTGTCGATATCGGCTAAGCGCAGCACGGTGTCGTTGTGCATATCGACACCAGTTCGGCCGGGGACGTTATACAACATTTGTGGCAGATCGACTGCTTCAGCCACCGCACGATAATGCTGATAGAGGCCTTCTTGGGTCGGTTTATTGTAATACGGGGTGACCAGTAATGCTGCATCTGCACCGAGTTTGCGGGCAGTATCGGTCAGTTCAATCGCTTCGCGGGTCGAGTTGGCGCCGGTGCCTGCAATCACTGGCACACGACCTGCTGCGCGGGCAATCACCCGTGCAATCACTTGCGAATGCTCAGCCACATCAAGCGTAGCGGATTCACCGGTCGTCCCGACTGCCACCAGACCATCGGTGCCTTGGGCGATATGCCAATCGACCAGCCGGTCAAGCCCGTCCCAGTCGAGCGAGCCATCTTCGAGCATCGGGGTGACCAATGCGACTAAAGAACCTTGTATTGAGGCTGCACGGTGGCTCATGGTGTTACTCCTGCACGCGCCAACATGCACGCGTGTGCAGTCGATTGGCTTAAAATTTGACGGTCAACAATGCCAAACATCTCTGCAAAATCCCTGTATCACCGACCAGTCGTTACCCAAAGCATCTGTTAGCGCCAGTCGTGCGCAGGTTTTAGCAAGATTAAATATGCAAAAAGCCGGAACAAAGTCCGGCTCTTTTCAATCCGAAACCAAGTATAAACTGGGTGTCGGCTGGCCGTTGGCCATGTTAAGCATTACAAAATTTGGAGCGGGAAAAGGGATTCGAACCCTCGACCCCGACCTTGGCAAGGTCGTGCTCTACCAACTGAGCTATTCC
>JBAQKP010000229.1:0-1946 GCA_049301135.1 Moraxellaceae bacterium
GGGCTATGACGTGCATCGACGGATTCCTTGGTCGTGTGGTCGTGTGGTCGTGTGGTCGTGATGGCTGATGCAGATTAGCATGGTTTTAGCACAACTCAAATGAGTAATTGCTCATTTGCTCATTTGCTCATTTGCTCATTTGCTCATTTGCATGGTATCAAAACTGACTGCCCAACGGCAAAAAAGTAGTAAAAAGTTCAACTTACTGTATTTTTTAACGATTTTTATCAGTCTAAGTCGTTACACAAGCCCAAGGCATACTTATTCTCTCCGTATCTTCAAATACTACCTTTTTGCCGTTGCTTCGTTGTCGCCTGTGCTTTTGCTTGAGCACGAACCTGCTGCATGGCCTGTAGTGCTGAGATGTTCAAGGCCTTTGCCATCGTTTCAATATCAGCACGACACAGTGCAGGGTTAATTTTCTGGCACTCTGTGAGCTCTAAGCCGTGTAGCCTGTCCCAGTAGTCTGACAGTGCGTCAACGGCTTTGCGCTTTGCGGCTGCTTTGTCTGGTTTAACCAGCTTGGCTTCGAGATGATCAGGTCTGGGGGCGATCTTAAATTCAAATGAGAAGCCAGTGATGGTACGACCAGATTTGTGCTGCTCGTAGCGCACAGTCAGGTCGGTATGGGTGTTGATTTGGTTGACCGCAAGGTCGAGTACTCTCCTTTTAAAATCAGCAATAAGTGCATACTCGTTTGGAAACACCCCTAACTGCTCGCGAAAATCACTGAGGACAAAAACTGGTGTACGTCCCACGGTGCGCCATTGAATCAATAACTCATATAATCGAACCGAGTACGCACTGTTCAAGTGACTGACTTGCTCAATATCATACTTTGTGAATTGCTCCTCTAGCTTGGTAATCATTGGTACAATCGCAGGGGCAAAAATCAACTTCACGGTTGCTTCATTTTCAATATATGCGACCTCACTAACCCAGCGTGACTTATGAATCTCAAGGTTACCGCGAGAGTTAAGCTTTTGGTAACTGAATTGTCTAGAAAACAAATTGTTACAAGCATTTTTTAATGCCTCATAGGCAGTATTTCGATGTACGCCAAACTGCGTAACGTAGCTTTCGGCGTGAACAGTCAAAGCGTCGTTCGCATCAATTCCCTGACCAGTCTGTCGCGCTTCAACAATCGCCAATAAGATTAGTCTCTGCTCAACTAAATCAAGATGGTAGCTTGCGCTGACCAATGCATTATTTTTAACAACTAACTCACCCATGATTTTAAAACTGACAAAAATAAAAAAGTCATTATATGACATAAAAAAATATTGTCAATTTTTGCAAGGAAAACGTCCACATATTGCAAGGAAAACGTCCACATATAGGCTCGGGAAGCCTTACTACGTAAGGTTTTGCGGCGGTCTAAAAGCTTTAAAAGTCTTTAAAAATATTAAAAGCCCAAAAGAATTTTTTTAGGGGTGTGAGAAGTCGTCATGGACATGTCAATCGGCAACCTGAATTTGAACGAAAGATGATCAACGCTTCGTTGATCACAACATGCTGAAATCTTGGTGCATCCCTTTGCATGATAGAAAAAGCGTCAGTATCTAAAAGATTCGCTTGATGGCTAAAACAAAACACAATTTTTTTTAAGTGTGAAAATCCAAAGCAAACGTGTGCATATGCAAGGAAAATGTCCACATATGACCAAGTAAACGTGTGCATATGCAAGGAAAACGTCCATATATGACCGAGTAAACGTGTGCATATTGAGTTTTTACTTTAATAAATTCAGTGTTTTATGATTTTTACCCTAATCGAATTTGGATTGATAAACCTCCTTTTATGCCAGCGGCACAACCAAGCAAACGTGTGCATATGCAAGGAAAACGTCCACATATGACCAAGCAAATGTGTGCATATTGAGGTTTTACTTTAATAAATTCAGTGCTTTATGATTTTCACCCTAATCAACTTTGGATCGATAAACC
>JBAQKP010000230.1:0-8173 GCA_049301135.1 Moraxellaceae bacterium
AAAACTGACCCCGCCCACATAGGCCAATAACAGCACAATCGACGGTAAGGCCATACGACGCTGAAGGGTAAAAAACTCCGCCAGTCCCCATGCCGCCGCCGCAACTGCAAAGCCAGCCCCAATCGGCCCTAACATACTCCCACCGAGCACACCGACCGCCACTAGCAACAGCACACTGGCAATCACCACAAACACATCGTTAAAGCTATTGAGCAGTCGAAAATTTTCTTCGTCTACCGCAGGGGATTGGCGTTGTTTGGCGGTATAGTGGCGTAGCGCATCTGCGGCTTCAGCAGAAATTACACCCGCTTGTACGGCAGCGGTTAGGTCAGCATCGGTATACATATAATTCCTATTGATGACGGCAAGGGTTGAGGTACGCAACTGTAGCAAAAAACCGCAGAATCAAGCTTGATCTGGTTATTTCAGTGCAATAGTACCGACGGCCTGAACGAAGACCTGACTTTGACCCACAGCAAATATGGGAAGGCTCGCTTGAGTGGCCTCTGCGCTGGCATTCGCTGCTGCATCCGAGGCATAAGCCAGCGGCTGTAGAGGCTGATTGGGCTGGGTTTGAATATTAAATTCAATCATTCTAAAATCAGAGGCGCGCCATGCTTCTTGGGCGATCTTTGCACGCTGCTGAAAAGTCCGTGACACTTCAGTGATGAGTGCTTCTTGCACTGCCTGTCGTTGTTTTTCTGAAACGGTAAAGCCCACCGACTGTAAATGCAATTGCTCTTGTAGCTTGGCAATTAAGCCACTGGCAGCCTCAAGGTCGGTACTTTTAAGCAAAATCTCTGCGCGGCCGTTCCAGCCGGTAATTTTTTGGCGTTGGTTATAAATCGGTTGGGTATAGCGATTGCCTGAACTGATTTGGACGTTCGGATATTGACCAGCCAATGCAAGACTCTGGGCGGTGATCTGGTTAATCTGTTGGTTCAGTTGGGCGGCGCTACTGGCCGTGCTTTCAGTATAGAGGACGGCTTCGATTTGGTCGTTCTGCACATCACGACTGGCTTCCGCTTGTAACTGAATTCGTTGTTGTGCTGTATTTTGCTGCGCAGTTGGACTGCATGCTGTCAGCCCTAATAACAGGCCAGCAATTGCACAGCGGACTATGATGGGCGTGGCTGAAAAATAATTTTTTTGCATGCTCAGAAAACCTTGTTTGAGTGTGATTGGATGTTAGCCAATCTCATGAGATATGCTGGTAAATTTTTGTTGATCACAGCTGCTGCATGCGTTACACGACAACATGCAGCCACATGATGAGGCAGTCTGTTGTAATCAATCAATCTAGCACCATAATAAGTGGTCGAGTGCGATTATGAGGAGATAGGCCATGCGTGAACCGACCCAACCTCGTGCCCAATCCGGCGTCAGCGATGATTTGCACCAGATTCCGGTGCAAGTGCAAGCCGCTGCACAGCAACGCGGTTTTAATTTGTCCGGCACACAAGTCAGCGACGGCGCATTTGAGCTGGTGACTGACTTTGCACCGGCCGGTGATCAGCCGCAAGCCATCGAAAAGCTGGTGCGCGGTGTTGAGCAAGGCATGAAAGGCCAACTGCTGCTGGGTGTGACCGGCTCAGGCAAAACCTACACCATGGCCAATGTGATTGCCCAGACCCAGCGCCCCACCGTGATCATGGCGCATAATAAGACCCTCGCCGCGCAGCTATACGGTGAGTTTAAGGCGTTTTTTCCGAATAACGCGGTCGAGTATTTTGTCAGTTATTACGACTACTATCAGCCAGAAGCCTATGTGCCGTCTTCGGATACTTTTATCGAAAAAGACTCGGCGATTAACGACCATATCGACCAAATGCGCCTGTCTGCCACCCGTTCACTATTAGAGCGGCGTGATGCGATTATCGTCGCGTCTGTGTCGGCGATTTATGGTTTGGGTGATCCGGAAGCCTACCTAAAAATGCTGCTGCATCTGGTGGTTGGTGATCGGGTCGATCGGGCGGCGATTATTCGGCGTTTGGTCGAGATGCAATACACCCGCAATGAATTGGATTTTGGCCGTGGCACGTATCGGGTGCGCGGCGAAACCTTGGATATTTATCCAGCCGAATCTGAGCAATTCGCGGTGCGGGTGCAGTTGTTTGATGACGAGATTGAGCAGATCAGTTGGTTTGACCCGTTAACCGGCAAAACCGTGCGCAAAACCCCACGCATCACCATTTATCCCAAGTCGCATTACGTCACCCCGCGCGAAAAGCTAGAGCAAGCTGCCGGCACGATTCGCACTGAGCTTGAGGAGCGTTTGCTGTATTTTCGTGAACACGACAAGCTACTCGAAGCACAGCGGATTGAGCAGCGCACCCGCTATGACCTTGAGATGATTCAGCAGCTTGGCTATTGCAACGGCATCGAAAACTACTCACGGCATCTGTCTGGTCGTCCGGCAGGTGAAGCGCCGCCGACGCTGTTCGACTATATTCCGCCTGATGCGTTGCTGTTTATTGATGAGTCGCATGTGTCGGTGCCGCAGATCGGCGCGATGTATAAAGGTGACCGCTCGCGCAAAGAAACCTTGGTCGATTACGGTTTTCGCTTGCCAAGCGCGTTGGACAATCGGCCGATGAAATTCGATGAGTGGGAGCGGATTGCGCCGACCACGATTTATGTCAGTGCCACGCCGTCACAGTACGAAAAAGACCACAGTCAGCAGATTGTCGAGCAGGTGGTGCGGCCGACGGGATTGATTGATCCGGTGTTAGAGATTCGTCCGGTCATCACGCAAGTCGATGATTTGCTGTCCGAGATTAACCTGCGTAAAGCAGTCGATGAGCGGGTACTGGTCACGGTGCTGACCAAGCGGATGGCGGAGGATTTGACCACTTACCTCAAAGAGTATCAGATCAAAGTGGCCTATTTGCACTCGGATATTGATACGGTGGAGCGGGTCAAAATTATTCACGAACTGCGTACTGGCGTGCATGATGTGCTGGTCGGCATCAACCTGCTGCGTGAAGGTTTAGACATGCCAGAAGTGTCGCTGGTGGCGATTTTGGACGCGGATAAAGAGGGCTTTTTGCGTTCGGATCGGGCGTTGATTCAGACCATCGGACGGGCAGCACGGCATTTGCATGGCAAGGCGATTTTGTACGCTGACCGGATCACGCCGTCGATGCAGCGGGCAATGGACGAAACCGAACGCCGCCGTAACAAGCAGATTGAGTTTAACCAGTTGCACGGCATTACGCCGCGTAGTGCAGTACGGCAAGTGATTCGAGAAATCGAAGGTAGTGTCGCAGTGGCGGAGGAGTTGACCGATAACACCGTGCTAAAAGCTGCATCGATGGACATCGACGAGCATCTGCTGCGCGATCCAAACTTGCTGGCCAAGCACATCAAACAGCTTGAAACTGCCATGATCGGCAAAGCGCGTGAGTTGAAGTTTGAGGAAGCGGCGCGTCTACGCGATGAGGTAACACGTCTCAAAGCGCAGCTGATCGGTTAGTGCTGTAGTAAGTAGACGTGTTTTGTATGCCGGATTGTCTGCGAGGAGTTCAGTCTGACTTTCGTGTATATTGAGTCGGCGTGGTATGTCTCCGCGCCGCTCCTGCTCTGAACAATCAAAGCAGGGTGCGACGTGCGCACCCCAAGCCGACTTCAATAATCAGCTAAAATAGCCTAAGCTTTAGCGACAATAAAACGTCACCGTCACTTCATAGTCATCATCATGGGCGATCTGTGGGTTTTTCATGCCAGTCAGCACTCCGATTGCACCGCCGACTTGCTCGATTAAACGCCCAGTTTTTTCATCGACCACACCGTTATATTTGACCTCATCTTTCAGCACGATGGTCTGATTTCGGCCACAGGTCTTATTGGCGCTCGCCATCGCTGCCTGTAACGCAATCGCCCGCGTCTTGCCGACGCCAGTGGTTTCAAACTGATTATTCTCGCGCTGAATCACCGGCGCACTCGGTGGTGTCACCGCACAACCGGCCAACATCGCAATCCCAAAGGTGGCTAAAATGACAGATCTAAACATGATGATTCCATAATACAAAAGATGTCACACCAGTATCACCGACAACCTCGTGTATGATCCGACAGAGTTTGGCGTAAAAGCGTAACACCACGTGAGTAACGGTGCGCAGTTGCGCGATTCCTGCACGGTTGAGCGTAGGCCAATCGTGGCGTTGAGCTTAAATTGGCCAGATTGCTCATATCTGCCGCAAAAACAACCAGATTCAGCAGGCCGAAGCTGCATCGTTTTGTGGGTAAATCAGTTAAGCTAATCGCATCAAAGATCTGCAATATTGAGGCGAGGACAGCGCATGCAAATCAAAAAAATGCTAAACAATGCGGTACAGCGTCGAGTGAACCGCGAGCGTTTTTTATTGCACAACCGTACCCCGCGTACCGAAATCCTGCGCGATGGGATTTTTTCGGTACAGTATTTTCCGCCATTAACCGAATCGCGCACCCAGATTGAAGGCGAAACGCTGAGCGTCGAAGCCCAGCAAGCTGAAATTCCGCTGCTGCTGGTGCCGCCGTTGGGCGTGTATGCGTGGATTTTTGATCTGATGGCTGAGCGCTCGCTGGTACGGTATTTTGCGGCGCGTGGCTTTCGAGTCTATTTGGTCGATTGGGGTAAGCCGAGCGCTGCCGATAGTCATTTGACCTTGGAGCAATACGCCTTAAACTGGCTGCCGCAGGCCGTTGAAATCGTCAAGCAGCACGCACAGCAGCCGAAACTGTCGCTGCTAGGCTATTGTATGGGCGGTTTGCTGGCGACCATTTATACCGCCGATCAGGGCAAAGATTCAATCCAAAACCTGATTACGATTGCATCGCCCGTAAATCTACATCAAATGAGCGGCGCGGCAGGTGTCATTAATCGGCTTGCGTCGATTCCAACCGGCGTGCTCAAGCGCGTCACCGGTTATCAGTTGACTGAGCTACACCCAAAATTGTTTCATGTGCATGGTCGGGTGCTGTCGGTATTGTTTAAAATGACGGCGCCGACGGCAGCGGTCAGTAGTTATCTCGGGCTGGTGCGGCACTTGGCCGATGATGACTATGTCAGCCGTTATATGACGATGAATGAATGGTTTACCAATATGCCGGATTACCCTGGTGCGACCGTGCAAGAGGTGATTCAGCGTTGGGTACTGGCCAATGGCTTGGCACAAGGCCAACTCAGCCTGTCGGGTCATCCGATTGATCTGAGTGAGATTACCTGTAGCTTGTTGGCGTTTGCGGGCGATAACGATGCGATTACCAGTATTGCATCGGCCAGTGCTTTGATGAGCGTGGTCAGTTCGACTGATCTCAGTTTTGAGGTGGTACCGGGTGGACATGCGGGGCTGTTTACCGGCAGTCGCGCCGCGCATACCACGTGGGCGATTGCGGCGGATTGGCTCAGTTTGCGTTCGGGGCGATTTATGCCGATGCAGGAGTTCACGACATGACGATGACAGCAGAAGCAGTATTGGCGTTGATTGAAGCGCGTCAATCGGTGGGTCAGTTGGTCGAGCCTGCGCCGAGCGATGCGCAGTTGGCACAAGCGGTACAAGCGGCGTTGGCTGCACCCGATCATCACCGCTTGCGGCCGTGGCGCTTTATACGGGTACACGGCGACGCACGGCTACAGATGGGTGAAGTGCTGGTGCAGGCACTGCAAGCACAAGGCGAAACCGATCCGCAACAACTCGAGCGGGTGCGCAAACAGCCGCTGCGTGCGCCATTGATTTTGCTGGCGGTGACTACTTGTCAAGATCACCCAAAAGTGCCGCTGTTTGAGCAGTTGCTCAGCAGTGGTGCAGGCGTGCAAAACTTGTTGCTGATGTTACAGGCGCAGGGTTTTGCGGCCATCTGGCGTACGGGCGCACTGGTCGATCATCCGTTGTTAAAGTCAGCCTTTGGCCTACAAGACACCGATCAAGTGGTGGGTTTTATTTATATTGGGACGGCGGCGCGTGAGTTACCAGCGAGAAGTCGCTTGTCAGTCGATGATTTTCTGTCAGACTGGCACGCGCAATAAGCTTTGCGCCGAATGCGTCTATTTGCCGATGGTATGTGTTAGAGAAAGATGATGAATGATTTACCGATAAATTCAGCGAAGCCATCGCCCACCGACCAGCCATTACGGGTGACGGTGCTGGGTGGGGGTAGTTTTGGTACGGCGATGGCCAATCTGGCTGCGCGCAATGGTTGCCAGACCCGCATGTGGATTCGTGATGCTGCGGTTGCGGCACAGATGCAGGCCACGCGTCGTAATCAGCGTTATTTACCGGATTTTGAGTTACATGATTCGCTGCGCTATAGCGGTGATTTGGCTGAGGTGGTGCAAGACTGTGAGGTGCTGCTGGTGGCCGTGCCGAGTCATTCGTTTCGGGCGGTGCTCAAACAAGTCGCCGGTTTATTGGCCGATTCGAGCGTGCAGCCGGTGGTGGTGTCACTGACCAAAGGCATCGAGGCCGATAGCTTTGCGTTGATGAGTGATATTATCCATGCTGAGTTACCGAGTATCGAATACGGCGTGCTGTCGGGCCCAAATCTGGCCAAAGAAATCATGTCCGGTATGCCTGCCGGTACAGTGATCGCCAGTCAAAGCGAGCGGGTGCGTGCGTTGGTGCATCGGGCGCTGGCCAGTGCGTTGTTTCGGGTATTTGCCAATACCGATGTGCATGGCGTGGAGTTAGGCGGCGCGCTAAAGAATATTTATGCAGTGGCGATGGGCATGGGCGCGGCGTACCAGCTTGGCGAAAATACCCGCAGTATGTTGCTGACGCGTGCGTTGGCTGAAATGAGCCGGTTTGCGGTACAGTTGGGTGCGAATCCGTTGACCTTTTTGGGCTTGTCGGGGGTCGGTGATTTGTTTGCGACCTGTAGCAGCCCACTCAGCCGCAATTATCAAATCGGATTGGCCTTGGGGCAGGGCAAAAACCTAGAAGAAGCAGTGAAAGCACTCGGTCAAACCGCCGAAGGGATCAACACGATTCGGCAAGTCCGTGCGCAAGCGCAAGCACTGCAAGTGTATATGCCGATTACCAATGCGTTGTATGAGGTGATTTATGAGGGCAAGCCGCCGCTCGGGATTGCGTTGTCACTGATGCAAAACGGCCATCGCAGTGATGTTGAGTTTGTCTTGCCGCACCAAGTGCCTGATTCAGCCAACTAAATGCAGTGCTTTACCCTTTAAACGTAAAACGGATCAATAGAACATGCAGTTGATTTTGGTGCGACATGGTGAGGCCGAACGCCAAACGCGCGATGACGCGGCGCGCAGTCTGACCGAGCGTGGCCAACGCCAAGCCGATTGGACGGCGCAGCAGATTTTGGCACGTTATCAGCCGGATCATCTGGTGGTCAGTCCACTCAAACGCGCCAAGCAAACTATGCAGGCGTTTAGCAAACGTTTACCGAACGTGCCGCTGCGTGTGATTGAGCAGATTAAGCCAGATGATGATGCAGCGCTGGCGTTAGCGGCGCTGGCACAATTGCAGGCCGAGCGGCCGATGGACTGTCTGTTGGTGGTCTGTCATATGAATGTGATTGCGCAGATGGCGGCCTTGCTGTTGGATGCGCGGCCAGACGCGTTTGAGTTGGCCGAAGCGCGGGTATTTGAGCAGGCAGTGATCGTGCCCGCACCGATCCTCACCGAGCTATCGGCTGAGTTGTGGCGGGTCGTGCCACCTTTTTTTAGTTCATCGTTGGGAAGCGAGTAAGCATATGCTGTATGTCTGGATGCCAGAGGGCAATGCGGCATGGCGCTGGTGGGTCGGTGATGCGACGGGTTTGATTGCGCTCAGTGAGTGGCAGTCAGCCGACAATTGGGATGCGCTGCTCAGTGCGACCGCAGTCAATCCGCAGCGTGACGTGACGGTGTTTTTTCCGAGCAGTAGTGCGCAGTTACTACAGCGCACGATGTCACGTCAGCAGCGTCGCCAGCTCGGTGACCAAGGTGTGCGCTATCTGTTAGAAGAGTACACGCTGGGGTCGGTTGAGCAGTTGGCGGTGCGTGATCAGTTGATCGGTGAGGATCAGCTGAATGTGCTGGCCGTACCCTCGCACACGATTGCGCAATACATTCAGAATATGGCGCTGGGCAATTGGCAGTTACACGCGCTGTTGCCGGATTTTTTACTGGTTCCGCTGCAAGAGCAAAGCGCCAGTCTATTGTTGCACGGGCGTACCCCGATTT
>JBAQKP010000231.1:0-2929 GCA_049301135.1 Moraxellaceae bacterium
AATTCAGCGTTGGCGATGCGCTCACCGAGATAAAAATGCGTCCAAAAATAATTGGTGCTGAGCCGCTCAAAAAACTCGCCCAGCGCACTGGCACGCGCCGCCAGTTTGGATGCACCTTTACCATTACTAAACAGTCGCTTGCAGTCACGGTCACTGATATGCACTGACCAAATACCTTCGATGTCATTCAGCCATGAACGCTCTTCGATGTTAAAACCAAGTTTTTTAAGTTGGCGGCTGAGGGTGCGAATAGACGACTCAAGCGACGCGTCTTTGCTGGGAATAAAGGTTTGGGTGGCCACAATTGATACTCAGTGTGCAGGTACGGCAGCATAACATGCCGTACCACAGTTGCTTTGTTGTTTTGCTGGCGGTTTTTTTACATCGTCATGCCTATGGATAGACCACATCCGCCAACATTTCTTTGGCATATGTGCTGTTTTTGAGAAACTCTAAGTCCGCTTGATTGCCTTTTTCAAGCCGAACTTTCAGCTGACGCATGGTGATGCGTGGCATCATACTGACCACAATATTGGCGACGGCGACTGGAATCCGCCCACCAGGATCGGCATTACCATCCAGTTGAATTTGGGTACGCGATTTACCCAACGGCGTAATCGTCCAGCCCGATTGCATCCGTGGAATGCGTACACGATCCGGATGAATCGGTACAAAATTCGGTGCAACTGTGGCAAATACCGAGAGCTTCAGGCTTTTTGGGTCTTGTGACATGTTGACCTTGACCACTGCATCGCGATCACTGGCAGGCCATGGGGCTTTAATCCATAAATAACGATAGTCCCCCGCAGCACGAGCGGTGACTGGCTTCGATTCTAAAATATTATAAAACCACTCCGGCATTTGATCACCGTTCATCAGGGTGGCGACCACCTGCTGCATCGGTGCGTTGACCGTCATCACGGCACGAAAATTCTTTAAATCCTGTCCCGCCACGCTCTGGGTGTAGACTTGAACACCCTGTTGGCTACTGGCCAGCTTCCACTCCGCCGCATGCGTCACCCATGATACCGACCCCACCAACATGATACCGACGAGCAAGCGTCTGATGGTTTGCATCTCTAACATCCTGATCTGAATATTGACTGCCTTGCTTCTATCATGTGTGGCGAACTGAGCACAAGTCATGTGGACACTATACATGGCGATAGATTTGTCACTTGACATCGTTTTAATCAAGTTCCATTATGGAACTAGAAAAGCCAGTGTAGTCTGCATACTATGCCCGCCAGTCAAACCTTACAGTATGGGATGTTGAGATGAACGCTCACGTATTTGAGGGCAGCGTCAATGTGCCCAGCAATGCCAATAACCTTGCCACTGCTTGCTCGCTCTGCTCACACAACTGTGGTCTACGCGTCGATGTAGTAGACAATACCATCGTGGCGGTGCGAGCGGATGACACGCATCCGTCAACCCAAGGCTACTCTTGCAACAAAGCCTATGCGATTGCGCACTATGTCAATCACGCACAGCGGGTGCAACATCCACTCAAAAAACAAGCCGATGGCCGTTTTATCCAAATCAGTTGGGATCAAGCAATCCGCGAAATAGCCGCCAAGCTAAACCATATTCGACACACATATGCACCGCGTGCGATTGCATTTGCTGGGTTAGGTGGACAAGGCAATCATTCAGCAGGTTTTGGGGCGATTCCATTGATGTTTGGGATTGGCACACCGATGGTGTTTACCGCGCTTGGCCAAGAAAAGACCCAACACTGGCTCAACGACCGCCGCATGATTCGTGGCACGCATGATATTTATCTGATGCCAGACAAGCATAATGCCAAATTTATGTTACTGCTCGGCAGCAATCCGCATATCAGTAACCAAGGCAGTAATCCCAAAGACGCGATGAAAGATATTTTTCGCGATGAAAATCGCCGCTTGGTTGCGGTCGATCCGCGTATTACCGAAACCACACGGTTGGCAGATCGGCATTTACGGATTAAACCTGCCAAAGACCTGTATTTATTCTTGGCGATTGCGGCTGTGATTGAACAAGAAGCGTTGCTCGACGCGCAGTTTGTACAGGCCAAAACCGTCGGCTATCCTCGCTTGGCGGCGATTTTTCGGCAAGTGGATGTGGCTGAGATGGCACTGCGCTGTGGTCTGAGCGAGGTGGACATTCGGGCGACCGCGCGCGAATTTGCCACCACCAAACCCGCTTGTATTGCGATTGATTTGGGCTTGGAGCATTCGTCATTTAACACGTTGACCTCTTACATGGTTAGGGTCTTGCTGCTGATGACTGGCAATTATGGCCGTAAAGGCGGCAATATTTTTGTGCAGTTATTTGGCCCTAAAATGCCCTATTTTAAACAACTGACCAAAGCGCTAGAATCCTCAGTGACTGGTATTCCCGCAGTGCTGCCGATTCCACAGTTTCCACCGGCGATTATCCCAGAAGAAATCCTCTCCTCACATCCAGATCGGATTCGCGCGTTGATTTGTGATGGTGCAAATCCACTGGCCAGCTATCCCGACACGGCTCGTTTTCGTGAGGCGTTTGCGGCGTTGGACTTGTTGGTGGTGATTGACCCAGCGATGAGTGAAACCGCTCAAGTGGCTGACTATGTGTTGCCCGCGCCTGCGGGTTACGAAAAGTGGGAGTTTTCGATTTTTCCCAAAGACATTATTGCGCCACAAGTGCGCCCACCCGTGGTAAATCCAACCAGTGATGCGCTGCCAGAAGTTGAAATCTATTATCGGTTGGCGCGGGCGATGGGCTTGGTCGATGCTGCACCGAAAGCACTGCACCGATTGGCAACGAACGCCCGTACACCGTGGGGTGCGCCGCTGTATCTGGCTGCCATCAATAGCTACGCGGTGGCCAGCAGCAAGTTACAGGGGGTGAATTCAATCATCGCCCGCTCGGCCTATCTGACCTATGAAACACTCGGCAGAAC
>JBAQKP010000232.1:0-11635 GCA_049301135.1 Moraxellaceae bacterium
CCTCAAGGCTCATCGCCACACAATAAGTCATGTTGTTGTGTTCCCAAAAAGTGCGCAACCGCAGCGCACGGTGCAGCGTGTCGTACGAGGCTTGATCAAACCCAGATCAAAAACCGCGTCAGCGACCCGCTCAACAGTGCAGACAGCATAACCGACATGGCCAACGTTTTTATATCGACTGTGCTAAAAAACTCTGAGCCGGTGCAGTCATGATGGGCTCGCAAAGCCTCATCAGGCGCGACTTGGCAATACCTGTACCAACGTGTCCATGCGCTCGTTGCCGCCACCTTGACGCATGCCACGCACCGGTGCTGCGTCCAAATAATCACGTCCAACCGCCAGTTGTACATGCTGCTTCGGGGTAAACATCTGATTGCTCACATCAAAACAATACCAACGCCCATCCAGCCACACCTCAGCCCACGCATGACTGGCCAAGTGCGTGGTATTCGAAGTAAATAAATAGCCCGACACATAGCGCGCTGGAATCTGCTGCGCACGCACACAGGCCAAAAACACATGAGTATGGTCTTGGCAAACACCGTGTCCCATCGCGAATGCGTCGGCGGCTTTGGTCATCACGCTGGTTGCACCAGTGGTATACGGCATTTTGGCAATAATCGCCTCAGACAACGCAATTAAGCCGTGTCGATCATGCCGCTTGAGATGATCCGCCGTAAACGCTTTCAGTGCATCATCTGCCTCAGTCAGTTCGGTTTCGGCCAAAAATAACTCAATCGGCAAATGCTGATCATCAATCGACTCCGCCTTTTCATCAATTTCGACCTCGCCTTGCGCCATAATCAATAGGTCTTGATGCGGCTGCTGCATGCTCAAGCTGGTCCACAGATTACCAAAACCATCCGGCTGAGTATGGGTCGTGCCCGGTGCCGCCAACTGCCAGTTCAGCACTTGCTGGTTGCTGAGATTTTGTGGATTCAGCCGTAAATACTGCACACTACGCCGTACCAAACGGTCATACCGATAAGTCGTTTGATGGTTAATTAACAGCTTCATGCTGATCCCTCCACAAAGGCCAAATGCAAACGATCACACAAGGCATATAAGCGTGCCACATCTGGCCGATCAACCAATTGCGCAACCAATTCGACTTGTAATTGCCACTCTGGCATGGGTAATTGCTGGGCGATCTGTAGCAAATGATCCGCTGCGGGCTGTACTGGCGCATGTAAGCGCAGTGCCATATCGACCGACTCGACTGCACGGCCAAGCTGCCAAAATCCACGTGCCACTGCATCTAACTGTTGTAATTGCGTCGCAGATTGGGTCAACAGGTCACAAATACAGGAATCAGCCTGTTCGCGCTGCCGCCATAAGGCATTAAACGCCTCAAACACAGGTCGTGGCAAAATCCCCCGCACCGCTTGAATATTATCCTGAATCACCGCCAAATTATTCGGCAAAGAACCGACTCGCTGCGGGTCATGAATCGCCGCTAACAGCGTTTCGACATTCCATGCCGACAGACTAAACGAATGCGCATAGGCCAATGCTTGTGTGTCATCCTCAAACGGCAATAAGTGACACAAGGCCTCCACGCGCAACATATAACGACCGAGCCAATATAAACTTGACGCTGCTGACAAGGTTAACATCATGCCGTTACTCCTGATGCTGTTATTGCTGTGCTGTGCTGCGTGGCTTGTGCTGCCATCTGCGCACTGGCTTCAACATCCAACACCCACGTATCTTTGATCCCGCCACCTTGCGATGAATTCACCACCAAAGACCCTTCAGTCAGTGCCACACGGGTCAGCCCACCGGGCACGATGCGCACCTGATCCGGACTGGTCAGCACAAACGGACGCAGGTCAATATGTCGTGGCGCAACGCCTTCGGCCACCAGCGTCGGGCAAACCGACAAGGCCAAGGTGGGCTGCGCAATATAGCCTTCAGGATACGCCAGCAAGCGCTGTCTAAAGTCCGCCAACTCGGCTTTGGTCGCTTTGGGGCCAATCAACATGCCATAGCCACCAGAACCTTGCGCTTCTTTGACCACCAATTCTGGCAAATGCGCCAACACATACGAGAGATCTTCTTTTTTACGACATTGCCACGTCGGCACGTTATGTAAAATCGGCTTTTCACCCAAATAAAAATCAATCATTTGATCGACATATGGATAGACTGACTTATCATCAGCCACGCCTGTACCGGGTGCATTGGCAATTACTACCCCACCGGCACGATAGGCCGACATCAGCCCCGACACGCCCAGCATTGAATCTGGCCGAAACGCCAACGAATCTAAAAATGGATCATCAATCCGCCGATAAATCACATCAACCTGCTTCGCGCCAGTCACGGTGCGCATAAACACCCGCGTTCCATCGACATACAAATCACTGCCACTGACCAATGGCACGCCCATTTCTCGCGCCAAAAACGCATGCTCATAATACGCACTGTTAAAGCGGCCAGGGGTCAACACGACGATTTGTGGATTATCGGCACTGCTGCACTCCAGCAAGGTTTGCTTGAGCAACTGCGGATAGTCATGTACGCCGAGGATTTTTTGCGACTGAAACAGCTCCGGCATCAATTCTTCACTGATCCGTCGCCCTTCGAGCATGTACGACACCCCAGACGGCGTGCGCAAATTGTCTTCTAATACGCAATAATTACCGTCGCCATCACGCACCAAATCAATCCCACTGACTTGTGCATAGACTTGACCGGCCAACTGTTTGCCCAGCATCCACGGCTGAAAACAATCATTGTTCATGATCTGAACGGCGGGAATAATCCCCGCTCGGATGATATTTTGCTGATGATAAATGTCGTGCAAAAACGCATTCAACGCTCGAATCCGCTGCGCACAGCCTGACTCTAAAATCTGCCACTCTTGGGTGTTGATGATGCGTGGGATAATATCAAACGGGATCACCCGTTCGGTATTACAGGCATCACTGTAGACCGTAAAGGTGATGCCCGCTTTATAAAAATGCTCTAAGGCATCGCCGTTTAAGTGCTCTAGTCGATCCGCGCTTTGCTGGGACAACCAGCGTACCAACTCGGTATAACGGGGTCGAACCTCTCCTGACTCCCACAACATTTCGTTATAGAATTGGGTCGGTGCAGTCGAGATCGGCACAGTGTTGGCCGCTTGATCCAACATGGCGGGTAGATGTGAATTGTTGATCATCATAACGCCTCAATAAAAACCCGATTTTCAATCTGTACAGATTACTATGCAAAGCCAATACCAGCTTTTGTCTGATTTGCACGCAATCATGCCCATCCTTGTCGCACGAAGCACTAACCGCACAGCAATTGTGCAATCCATAACCGGCTATCTGCCGAGTGCTACCCGCACGGCTGCGCAGTGCCACTCGCACAACAAGCCGATCCTCTCAGCTAGAATAGCCATGATTGTGCTGTTTTTTGATCAGATGCACTAAAATACAACAGCAACCCGCACCATAACATTACAAGCACCACAACAGCGCATACAGAGCAACCACTTCAGCCAGCCAGACACATATTAGCGACACAGATCGTCGCAAATCTTGCTTTTATCGGTCGATATGCTTGGTAGCGGCGCAGTCACATGCTAATTTGCAGGTACGACAAACGCGGACGCTCAGGAGCACCATGCAAATGGATCACAATATCGAAAAAGAAACCGCCAGCAGCTTACACCGCCAGTGGCAACTGCTGTCGCGCTTAAACACAGGCAAATGGGTCGGTACACGACAACTGCAAGAACAACTCAAACGTGAAGGCATCGAGATCAGTTTGCGCACCATTCAGCGCGATCTCAAACAACTCACACAACGCTTTCCATTAGAGGCCAACGGCGAGATTCCACAAGGCTGGCGCTGGAAAGCTGATGCACCCGTACAAAGCTTGCCGCATATGAATAGCTCGCAAGCAATCACCTTTATGATGGTTGAGGAACATCTGCGCCATTTATTACCACCGAGTCTACTGGCCGAGATGCGGCCGTGGTTCGATTTGGCGCATCGCAGTGTTTCGGTCGAATATAACCACATGCGCGAATGGATCAATCGGGTGCGGATTATCCCACCAACTCAGCCGCTGATTCCGCCTGCGGTCAATCCACAGGCACAGCAAGCGATTTATGAAGCGTTGCTGCAAGATCGTCAGCTTGAGGTGGACTATCATCGGCGTGGCCAGCCCGAACAAGTCAAAACCTATCAACTCAATCCGTTGGCACTGGTACAACGCGGGCCGATTATCTATCTGTTGTGTACCCGTCCCGAGCGTGCCGAAGACGATGTGCATATGTTTGCGTTGCATCGTTTTAATCGCGCCGAGGTATTGGAGCAACGGGCGATACGGCCAGAACAGTTTGATTTAGATCAATACTTGGCTTCGGGTGCGCTCGGTTTTAAAACCGCTTCACTGGCGACCAGCGACTCCGAGCACAATGAAAATACAGCAATTGCGTTACGCTTTAGTGCTAGCGCCGGTCAAGGCTTATTAGAATGCCGACTCAGTGAAGATCAGCGCAGTGTGATTGAAGAAGATGGCAAAATCACCGTACAGGCCAGCGTGCCGTTGACTGCCCAATTGATTTGGTGGCTACGCGGCTTTGGTCGTGAAGTGGAAGTGCTCGCGCCAGACAGTCTGATGGCGGCTTTGGCCAGTGATGCGCTATTCTAAAGACGCTTTTCAGCGCGGCTTGCGCTACAGTTGACCACAGAATACTGACGATTCCGCACTTGATCGCAACAGACAACTGCCGCAACGTGTTGAGGATCGGTTGACACAGGTCAGACTCCACGTGATCCCAGTTTAGAATAGTTAAATCGCGTGGATCGCAGCCCTGTGCAACGCCTCATACTGGAGCGATCACCATGATTAGCCTTGCCCCGTTAGATCGTTTTGACCTATCACAACTGTATCCCAGACCCGACCGCCTGAAGATTGGGCTGGGCTGGCAGCCTGACGAGCAAGCACAGGGAATTTTGCAACGTCTACTGGGCCAAGACACGCCCGTTGATTTGGATGCCGCTTGCCTTGTGATGGACAAGACCAATAATTTGATTGAACTAGTCTGGTACAAAAACCTACGCACCCGAGATGACAGCATTCAACACTTGGGCGATAGCATGACCGGCGCTGATCGCGGCGATTTGGCCGAGCAGAACGGCCTAACCGATCAAGAAAGCATGCTGATCGAACTCAATCAACTGGCAGCGAGTGTTGAGACCTTGTTGTTTTGCGTGTGTTCGCACGGCGGACATGATTTTCGTAATATCAAACACGCTCATTTTAGGATGATGAATGCGCGTACCGGCGACGAACTGGTGCGCTTTGATCTGAGCCAACACGGTAAAAATACCGGCCTGATGCTGGCGCGACTGGCACGCAACGCCGATCAAGGCTGGAGCTTACAAGCGCTCGGCGAGCCCGTCGATGCGCAAACCCCAGATCAAATCATTGAGCTGGCACATCAGTGGGTGTAGCGCTGCTGGGCATGCAAGGATCACGTTGTCGCCAAGTGGCTTTACACCATAAACATCGACAAGCCGACAATCCCCATAAACGCCAAGCGCCCGACCCAACGATTGTGTAAAAATGATGCAAAACAATGCGCTGGCACGCGATCACGACAGTGTTGATACTGCCAAATAAATAAACTCGCCAGCAGCAACAGCACGCCCACGCTTGGCCAGCCCCAGCCAGCCAAGCAAAACACTGCACCCAACACACCCAAAAAGGCCGCTTGCAGCAGGCCAATCAGCAGCAGATCATAACGACCAAATAAAATCGCAGTGGACTTGACACCAGCTTGCACATCATCGGGTCGATCCGTCATCGCATATTGCGTGTCGTAGGCCACCGTCCAGCACAGATTGGCGGCATACAATAACCAACAGCTTAAATCTGGCGTTTGGCCTTGTGCCACATAGGCCATCGGAATCGCCCACGAAAACGCCGCGCCTAACACAAACTGCGGCAAATAGGTAAAGCGCTTCATAAATGGGTACAGCGTGGCCAGCCCTAACGCGCCAAACGACCACCAAAATACCGCCAACGGCAAAAATAACAATAAACTGGCACTGGCCAGCACCAACACAGCAAACACCAGCAAGGCTTCCCACGGCTGAATCCGGCCACTGGCAAGCGGGCGATGCTGGGTACGCGCCACTTGGCCGTCAAACTTACGGTCGGCAAAATCGTTAATCGCACAGCCTGCCGCCCGCATCAACACCGCACCCAAACTAAAAATCAGCACGGTTGACCACGCAGGTGTGCCCTCACCTGCCAACCATACCGCCCACAAGGTCGGCCACAGCAATAACTCAATGCCAACCGGACGATCAAAGCGAGTCAGTTGAATGTACGCCCACAGCCGCTCACGCCATGCGGGACTGGCTCTTAATGTGGACATGTGGGCTGCTCCAAATTGGCAATAAACGCCGGCAAAAAACACTCTTGCACCAGCAGTGGCTGACCGTGCCAGACATAACGACTACGCCGCGCCCAGCCGTGTGCTAAACAAGCCACTTGACGGGTGCAGGCTGGTTGATGACGGGCAAACAACAACGAGCCAAGCGAACGCCGCCCCAAATAACGCAGGCGACGCGCCTGACCGCGTAAACTACTGATTGGAATCACACTACGGGCAAACACCCAAGGCACATCATCTGAGCCAAATAAGTACACCTCTCGCACCCACGCCCACTGTCCTGTCGGAATCTTGAGCAACAAGGCTTCGTCAGCCGTCGGGCGCAGCAACTGCTCACGCAGCGGTTGTACCCGAAACTGGCCATGCGCTTGCTGGCGCAGTTGTTGGGTTAACGATCCGTGTGCCGTTAACCACGGCCAAATCGTTACGGGTCGCTTGGCCAGTCGCAGCGGCGATTGCCACGGCTGCTGCGAATCAGGTGATTGGGCGGAACGTAAAACGGTAGATAACGAGTCAGGCATTTTGAGCTTGCAAGCAGCAACGATCTGCTGATCTTAGCATAGCAGCAGCCCGCTACTCATTTGACAACAGGCTTGTTCTTGTTAAGGCTTACGCCGATTCGGCGCGAGGCTACTTGGTTGCTGCACCACAAAGCTCACTGAGCTTTCACCCAGCATCCGGCCATCTTCACTCAGCACTCGGGCAACCACCATATGCTCACCGCGATCCAAGCCCTCTGTTGCAATCGAGGCACTTTCGCCTAAGGCACGACCGGCCAAACTGACCACGATCCGATCACCCGCCGCCAACGGCACATCGGTATTCACCGCCACCTCTAGCGTGTCTTGTGGCTTAATCAGCACCTGACCGGCAGCAGGCGAACTAAAGCTGACCTGATAACGCACGGGTCGATTGGCGCGGGTTTGCCGCGCTTCGACCTGATTAGCGCGGGCAATATCCTCCGGATTCATACCCGGAATAATCGACAGCGGCGGTAGGTTAACCCGTTCGGCATTGCGCTTCGGCGTATCACTAAACGTGACATTGCCACGCGCATCAACCGAGCGATAAATCTCCGCCTGCGCCGCACCACTCAGCAGCAACACTGGCAACAGCCAGACCCCGACCCATTTTAATTTTGGCATGCAATAACTCTCCGCTTCGCCCCGCCGGTCTGCTCGTGGATCGACAGGGTGGGTAACGCTATAGTTTGGACACGATGACCCACTGTACTATTCTGAGTTTTATTCAGCAATTGGCAAACATGGATTATTCCAGCAGATTGACCCTCCGCATGTGTCTCACTGTGCCATCATTTACGGCGATAGCAACCGAATCTAGCGTTTGCTGCAACATCTACAACATCAATGTCGGCCAAGCACACACGCATGTTATGATTTCGGACTGACACACGGGAGCGAAACAAAATTGGGCATGCAGTTTATTCATCTGGGCGTACACAGCGAGTTTTCAGTCACCGATTCGATTGTACGGATTGGCGATCTGGTGAAAGCTGCGGCACAAGACCGGATGCCCGCACTTGCCTTGACCGATTTGTCCAACCTGTATGCTGCGGTAAAATTTTATAAAGCCTGTACCAGCAAAGGCATTAAGCCAATCCTCGGCAGTGAAATTCGACTCGGCGATGATCGACTCAGTGAGGCTGGCGGCCGTGCCACACTACTGGCGATGGATCAAACCGGCTGGCGACATTTGACCGAAATCGTGTCGTTGGGGTTTACCGATGGCCTGCGACTCGGCATCCCCTGTATCGAACGCGACTGGATATTTGCCAAGTCTGACGGCCTGATCGCGATTCTCGGCCTGCACAGCGATGTCGGCCAAGCGCTCGCGGGCGCGACACCCGAAAAGGCGCTGCCGATCTTACACGAGTGGCAGCAGCGCTTTGGCGACCGCGTGTACTTGTCGATCTGCCGTACCCAGCGCGATGGCGAAGACGACTATATCGAACAGGTGTTAACGATCGCCGCGCAGACTGGGGTCGGTGTGGTCGCGCATAACGACGTGCGCTTTATGCAAGCAGATGATTTTGAGGCACATGAAGCACGGGTCTGCATTGCAGGCGGTCATGTGTTGGGCGATGAAAAACGTCCGAAACACTACTCTTCGGAACAGTATTTTAAACGCCAAGCCGACATGCTGGCGCTGTTCTCCGACTTGCCCGCGGTACTCGCCAACACGGTTGAAATCGCCAAGCGCTGTAGTGTGACCATGACACTCGGCAAGAATTACTTGCCGGACTTTCCAGTACCGGATGGTTATGACATTGCGCGTTATTTTGCCGAGCGCTCTGAGCAAGGTTTAGAAGATCGTTTGGCTGATTTATACCCGATTGCCGAGCGGACTGACGCTTGGCCAGCGATCCGTCAGCCGTATGACGAACGGCTACAATTTGAAATTAAAACCATCTTAGACATGGGCTTCCCTGGTTATTTTTTGATTGTAATGGACTTTATCCAATGGGCAAAAAATAACGGCGTGCCGGTCGGCCCTGGTCGTGGTTCAGGTGCAGGTTCGTTGGTTGCGTATAGTCTAAAAATCACTGATCTTGACCCACTGGCCTATGACTTGCTGTTTGAACGCTTCTTGAACCCTGAACGGGTGTCGATGCCCGACTTTGACGTGGATTTTTGTATTGCTGGCCGTGATCGGGTAATCGACTATGTGGCGCAAGCCTATGGCCGTGAAGCCGTGTCGCAGATCATTACCTTCGGCACCATGGCCGCCAAAGCGGTGGTGCGTGATGTGGCGCGGGTACAAAGCAAATCTTACGGACTGGCGGATCGCATCTCCAAGCTGATTCCAAAAACACCGGGCATTTCGCTGATCGAGGCACTCGAGCAAGAACCGCAACTCAAAGACATCGTGACCAATCCAGCCCATATGGATTATGACGATGCCGCCGAAATCTGGGAAATGGCACTCAAGCTCGAAGGCATTTGTCGTAATGTCGGCAAACATGCCGGTGGTGTATTGATCGCACCAGGTAAAATTACTGATTTTTCGGCCGTGTATTGCGATGAAGAAGGCTCACGGGTCAGTCAGTTTGACAAAGACGATGTCGAAGCGATTGGACTGGTCAAATTTGACTTCTTAGGTCTACGCAATCTGACCGTCATCGACGCAGCAATGGCGGCGATTAACCAACAGCGCGCCAGTGAAGGCTTGGCCGAACTCGACTTGGCCAAACTACCGCTGGACGATACCCCGTCGTATCAGTTGCTCAAAGACGCGAAAACTACCGCCGTGTTCCAGCTTGAAAGCGCTGGCATGAAAAAATATCTGGCCAAGCTAAAGCCCTCCAACATCGAAGACGTGATTGCCATGTGTGCGCTGTATCGGCCGGGGCCACTTGATGCCGGTATGGTCGATATGTATATCAACCGCAAACACGGTCTGGAAGAAGTGGTGTATGACCATCCTGATCTGGCCACCATCTTGGGCAATACCTACGGGGTTATTGTCTATCAAGAACAGGTGATGCAGATCTCGCAGGTGCTGGCCGGTTATACGCTCGGCGGTGCCGACATGCTGCGCCGTGCGATGGGCAAGAAAAAACCCGAAGAAATGGCCAAGCAGCGCGAAATTTTTGTGACTGGCGCAACCAACCGTGAGATCGATCCAAAAGTGTCCGGTGGCATTTTTGATTTGATGGAAAAATTCGCCGGTTATGGCTTTAATAAATCCCACTCGGCGGCTTATGGGATTGTGGCGTATCAGACCGCATGGCTCAAAGCACACTACCCTGCCGAATTTATGGCCGCAGTGCTGACCTCAGAAATGCAAAACACCGACAATATCGTGTTTTTGATTGATGACTGTCGCAGCCTTGGGCTGACCATTCTACCGCCGAGCGTCAATCATTCAGACTTTCGCTTCCGTGCCGCTGATCCAAAAACCATCGTCTATGGCTTAGGCGCGATTAAAGGAGTTGGTGAAGCGGCGGTGTTGTCAGTGGTTGACACTCGCCAACACGACGGCAATTTTTCCGATTTGTTTGATTTTTGCCATCGAATCGACCTGAAAAAAGCCAACAAACGCACACTTGATGCCCTGATTCGCGCCGGTGCGATGGATTGTTTTGGTGATGAGCGTGCCAGCCTGATGGATCAGTTGCCCGAAGCGGTGCAAGCGGCCGAGCAAGCCCGTCAAAACCGCGAATCCGGTACGTTTGATCTGTTCGGCGAGGTAACCGAGCTACAGCGCAAACCGAATGCAAGCCGTCATCTGGTCTGGAGTGATGAAGTCCGCCTAAAAGGCGAGCGTGATACGCTTGGTTTGTATTTAACCGGTCATCCGATTGATATTTATCAACATGAACTGAAACGACTGATCCCCAATCGCCTCAATGCCGTCAGTAGCACGCGTCGTGGCAGCACCACAGTATTTGCTGGTTTGGTGATGGATATCAAAAATTTTGGCAACCGGATTGTGATTGTATTGGATGACGGCACTGCCCGTTTGGAAGTCGGCACGGGGCAAGAAAAGTTCAACCGCTACAAAGACCTGCTACAAATCGAGCAGATCGTGGTGATCGAAGGCGAAGTGTATGAACGCGACGGCGCAGAGCGACCCAGCGCACGCCTGAACAAAGCCTTTGGCATGAATGAGATTCGCAGTAAGCGGGCAAATGCAATCACGCTGACCCCAGCAGCAACGCTGCTGCACGCGGATTTTGCCCGACAACTCCAGCAGCTTATTTTACCGTATTGTAGTGGCGACAGTCGGCGCATTCCGATTCAACTGCAACTCGAACACCAGTATGCGCAGCTACAACTTGAGCTTGGTGCGGCATATTGGGTCAGGCCAGAAGATGGCTTATTGCGTGAATTACGGGATTTTTTCGGTAAAGCGGCCATTTTAGTGCAATATCAACTGAAGACACGGCCAGCAGCCGCGATGCTGACTGGCTGATCAAACGCTAGGCACTGGCTCGTTACGGACTTGTTACCGACTAGGCAGCCATTTTAACTGTCATTTCTCGTGCAGCAGTCGATTGCCAA
Organism: Moraxellaceae bacterium; assembly: GCA_049301135.1. Classification (GTDB taxonomy): domain Bacteria; phylum Pseudomonadota; class Gammaproteobacteria; order Pseudomonadales; family Moraxellaceae; genus JAYXXU01. The sequence goes on from JBAQKP010000232.1 coordinate 11,428, forward strand.
ACTGCAAAGCTTCCCATAGAATCCACCACATAGGGCTTACTCCAGCATGCAAAGATGTCTGGCCAATCAACCGATTCGTGGCTGCCCATTTACCTGAGAACATCGTTATGCACACGCCGATTAACCCATCGCAATTGCAAGAGCTACGCGAATTATTAGATGAAGAGTTTGATTCGTTGCTGCGCAGCTATTTGGTCGATAGTCAAAC
>JBAQKP010000233.1:0-1506 GCA_049301135.1 Moraxellaceae bacterium
CTGCTCGACACACCACTGCTCAGCTTCAACGCGCCGCTCACACCAGATGTAGCCGTAGACACACTGACACCGCCGCTTGTCAAACCTGCACCGCCAGCACCGCCAACGCCACTCATCAAAGTGATCGCACCGCCCGTCGTCGCACCGTCGCCACCCGTCAGCTCCACAGAACCACCAGCAAATGCTGTTGGTGTGGTGGTCGCATCCGTACTCTTACCAGCAATCAACGACACCTTGCCACCGGATCCAGTGCTACCTTGGCCCACGCTCACGAGCACTGAGCCACCTGTACCACTGGTACTCACGCCGGTACCGATCAACACGTTGCCACTGGCACCACCAGTTGCGCTACCACTGCTGAAGCTCAACACGCCAGACTGACCAGCCGAACCGCTATCACCACTGCTCAACGTGATCGATCCACTATTCGTCTGCATGCCACGTCCGCTCAAGAGACTGATCGACCCACCAGCTCCACTCGCGCTCGCCGGAGTGCCACTGCTCGCACTATCACCTGCTGACAGTGTGATCGCACCTCCCACGCCCGTGTTGCCTGATCCGACCGACATCGAGATCGAACCGCCGCTGCCACCAGTCGATGCACCCGTGTTCACTGCAAACGAACCGCTCGTGCCGCTCTTCGACACACCACTGCCCAACGACAACGAACCACTCACACCGCTTGTACCAGACGAAGATGAGGACAACGAAATATCGCCACTTGAAGTCGTCAAACCAGCACCACTCAACACCGCGATCGAACCGCCAGTCGTCACGCCACTACCGCCAGTCAACAAAATCTCACCACCCGTCGTGCCAGTGGTGAATGTATCACCAGAACGCAGCGCAATCGAACCGCCTGTGCCACTGTTGCCAGTTCCCACCGACAACATGATCGAACCACCGTTGCCACCTGTGCTCGCACCAGTGCTCACCAAGACATCGCCGACCGTGCCCGCATCAGCCGAACCCGTTGTCAAGCTCAGTAGACCGGATACACCCGCTGCACCTGCGTTCGACGTCTTCACAGACACAGCACCACTGTTACCAGCGCTGCCTTCACCACTTGTCACAGACACGGCACCACCGGTCGCAACCGGCGCACTGCCAGCACTCGTCGCACCCGCAGTCACCAACACGTCGCCACCTGAGCCAGTATTGCCACCTCCAACCGACAGCACGATGTCGCCACCCTTGCCCGCCGTAGAAGTACCACTCGCCAGTGTCAACATCCCGCTCGAACCACCGCTCGACAAACCGCTGCTCAACTTCAGCGCACCGCTCACACCGGTCGCACCAGAAACGGCAGTCGACACACCGATATCGCCGCTCGTCTCGCCACCACCACTCGTCAACATGATCGCACCGCCGATCTTCGAACCGACACCGCCCGTAAGCTCGACTGCCCCACCAGCAATAGCATCCGCCGGAGCTGGAGATGGGCTGCTAGCGTCCGTGCTCTCACCAGCAATCAACGACACCTTGCCACCGGATCCAGTGCTACCT
>JBAQKP010000234.1:0-5389 GCA_049301135.1 Moraxellaceae bacterium
TGGCTATCTTGTCTAGACTGTCCAGCTTGTTGCTTAAGCCGCGCCGTTTCAGCAAAAAACCGCTGCCCACGCACACCAATATACGGCAGTAGCTGTGGATTGATTTGGTAACTTAAGCGCGAGGTCAGCTCCAGTTCGCTCAGCCCAGCACCTTGTTGCGTAAGTACATCCGTTTTGCCATACAGTCGAGTTTCAAGCTGATTACCCAGCTTAAAACGCCGTGTCAGTTGTAGGTCGTGTGCTAATTTGACCTGTAATGCGCTATGACCTTGCTCGGCCAGACGCAACTGTAGCGACGTTTCAACCCAATACGGTGCAGTGCCTTCGATTCCCAGTACCGTGCTCGTGCGGTCGGCATCTTGATCATACTGGACACCGATTTCACCATTCCAAAATGCTGAAATTGGCTGCCACCACAAGGCGGCATGTTCAGCATGTTGTAGACGATCTTCTGCAAGCTCACCTTCGGAGGTCAGTTTCAGTCGATGCCAATCTGAGCCGATCCAAAAATCCACAGCATAGTGTCCCTCCCAGTCGCCATCGTGTCGCTGCGCCTCTATGGATTCAGCATCAAACTTCCAAGAAATCTGCTGACCCATCTGGTGTTGATCGACCTGATGTTGCGCCGATGGATGCAAGTTGGACGAATGAACTTGAGTTGGTAGGGTAGGCGGCGCGGCATGTTCAGCATGTTCAGCATGTTCAGCATGTTCAGCATGTTCAGCATGCTCAGCATGTTCAAGCATGGCAGCAAAGCCATGCGTGGCGCTGCTGAGGAGTAGAGCAAGGCAAGTATTCGAGATAATGTTCATATCAGACCACCCGCACTTCACGGAACATACCGCTTTCCATGTGATACAGCAGATGGCAATGAAATGCCCAGCGCCCGACAATACCGGTTACATCAAAGCTGACCTGCTGGGCAGGCTGTACCATGATCGTGTGCTTACGCACCTGAAAATCACCGTCAGCACTCCGCACCTCACTCCACATGCCATGCAAGTGCATCGGATGGGTCATCATCGTGTCATTGATCAACACAAAACGCACCCGTTCACCGACCTTGAGTAGGATCGGCTGCGCATCAGCATAACTCACGCCATCAAAACCCCACACATAACGCTGCATATTGCCGGTCAGTCGTAGGGTAATCGTGCGACTTGGGGAGCGTGGATCTTCCGAACCACCGACTGTGCGCAAGTCGGCATAGGTCAGCACACGGCGACCCGTCTGTGCTTGATGGCGCAGATTCACGCCTGCATCGTTGAGGTTGCGGCGTGGCTGATCGACCCGCATATCGACCATTGGGTTACGGCTGGTCTGATGTTTATGCTGCGCGTGTTGGCTGTGTTCAAGCGGTCTATGATGTTGATGGTTGGCATGCTCAATTGGCTGTGCTGGGACAGTTTGCCCATGCTGCGCATGTGACATGTTGCCCATCATATCGTGCATAGCCAGCCACTCGGGTCGATCAAGTGTGGGGACGGGTGCAGTCAGTCCAGCCTCTTGATTCAAATAGGCATGCACATAGCCGCTGCGGTCGATATTTTGCGCAAAAATCGTGTACGCAACTTGGGTTGGCGTGATGAACAAGTCATAGGTTTCCGCCGGTGCAATCCGTAGTTCATCCACCGTGACCGGATGCACATCTTGGCCATCAGCAGCAATCACAGTCATCGGGAGCTCAGGAATCCGCACATCAAAAATCGTCTGCGCACTGGCGTTGATCAGTCGAATTTTTAGCGGTTGATTTGGGATGACCTGCGCTTGCCAAGGCGTTGCGCTGGTTTGACCGTTGCATAAATAGACAAAACTGCCCGCCGTCAAATCAGCCAGATCGGTCGGACTCATGCGCATCTGTTGCCACATCTGGCGCTTTTGCCATGCCTGTCGCAGGCCAAGCGCACTGATGTCCTGCACAAATTGCGCAACCGTAGGCGGATTTTGGTTGTCGAAGTGGCTTTCTTTCTTGAGCTTTGCCAACAATTGGGCAGGTTTGATGTCCGTCCAATCGGACAGCATCACGATCTGCTCTTGCGGTGCTATTTGCGCTGCCGCTTGTGGTGGATCGGGCAGGTTAGTACGTGGTTGTTTTGGTTCGATCACAATTGCGCCGTATAGCCCAAGCTGCTCCTGAAATCCTGCATGCGCGTGATACCAATAGGTGCCGCTTTGTTGTAGCTCAAATTCATAGGTAAAGCTGCTGTGCGGCACAATCCCATCAAAACTCAGCATCGGCACACCATCCATCTGATACGGCAGCAGTAGGCCATGCCAGTGAATCGCGGTCATTTCGTCCAAGTGATTGATCACCTCGATATGCACTCGTTCGCCTTCGCGCATGTGCAGCGTGGGTGCAGGGAAGCTATCGTTGACCAGTACCGCCATGCGTGGTTGGCCGCTGATATTGATTGGGTGCTGGCGGATGTGCAGGGTGAAGTGATTGCCAGTCAGCACAGGGGCAGGCGTGGGCTGTGCCGTTTGGCTGTTGTGTGAGCCGACTGCGGCAAGTGCCGAGTGTGTTAGGGTTGCACCGAGTAAGCTGGTGCTGCTCGCGGCCAAAAACTGGCGGCGACTCACAGATGAAGCAGACATGATTAGACCTCATCAATATCTAGAAAAAGTTGGATTGGATTGAGATAATTGTTATTAGGCCAATAAACGGGGCGGGCGTTCGATGGGGCGACCATGCGCCAAAAGCAAGCCATGCCAACAGAATAAGCTACGCTAACAAAGATTGCGATGCCACTCAAGCCATGATTTGCTACGTTGCGCAAACTGAACGACATTGAAAAACCGTCTATATTGACGGGTGAAATAATGCTTTAACAGTGAGTCATGTGATGAAAAAAAATCAAGCAAACCGATGGGCATTTTCTTTGGCAATCGCGCTTGGCGTGGGACTGATTAATCTACCCGCGCAGGCCAGTGACCAAGCCGTCACCAGTGTCGCCAAAGTGAACTTGCAGCAATACGCGGGCACGTGGTACGAAATCGCCCGCTTTCCGATGTTTTTCCAGCGCAACTGCGCCCGCGATGTGACGGCAACCTATAGTCTCAACCCCGATGCGACCGTCAAAGTCGATAATCGCTGTGTCAAAAGCAATGGTGAACAGATCGGATCGGTTGGTCAAGCGTATGCGGCCGATGCGACCAACAGTCAGCTCAAAGTCAGTTTTTTACCAAGTTGGCTGCGCTGGCTACCGGTCGGTGAGGGCGACTATTGGATTTTAAAACTGGATGCCAATTATCAGACCGTCTTGGTCGGCAGTCCGAATCGCAAATATCTATGGATCTTGTCGCGCCAGCCACAGCTTGATGAGCGTACCTATTTAAACTACGTTGATGCCGCGCGTAAACAAGGTTTTGACATTACTCAGCTGCAACGCACCACCCAAACCCCACGTTAATTCGACCGATTGGAGTCAAGCATGACCGAATTTCAACAGCTCAGTGCTGATCAGCAGCAAGCTCTAGAAGCCGCTGCATTTCGACGTTTGGTACAGCATTTACAGAAACGTACTGATGTGCAAAATATTGACCTGATGAACACCGCTGGTTTTTGTCGTAACTGCTTGTCCAAATGGTTACGCGAGGAAGCCGCGCAGCAAGGACTCGAAATCGACGATGCAGACGCACGGCAACAGGTGTATGGCATGCCGTACAGCGAGTGGAAAGCAAATTTTCAAACCTGAATCGATTTGTTTTTGCTAGAATCTGCCGCTTCAATTGGCCGATACCGATCCCATCGGCCACATCAGTCACCTATAAGGTGGTTGTTGCCTGCACAACACCTGACATCTGACCCAGAGAGGACACGTTTGTGAGCCAAGATAACATCGTTGCGCTAACCCAAGAACACATGGGGCGTTGGAAAAACCGTGAAGAAATCGCCGAGCAAATGATTGCCATCATCGGCAAATTGTATCGCGAAAAAGACGTGGTCTTGACCGTCTATGATCGTTCACTGGTCAATCGTTCGGTGATCCAAATTCTCAAAGCCCATCGTCGCGCACGGATGATTTCGGTTGAGTTGTCAGTGGTGGATACCATGCCTTTGGTGCTTGCACTCACGCAACGCGACAACTTGCCACCGTGTGAAATTGATCTGGGCAAACTCGCGATTCAGATGAAAGAAACCGGCCAAACTGCCGAGCAAGTATTGGATCAAGAACTGGCTGGGATTACCCCACGCATCGCCACTGCCCCAAAAGACGTGGTGCTGTATGGCTTTGGTCGGATTGGTCGGATTCTAGCGCGTCTGTTGGTCGAAAAAAGCGGCCTTGGTCGTGGCCTGCAACTGCGTGCGATTGTGGTGCGTAAGTCATCCGAAAATGATTTGTCTAAACGTGCTTCGTTGCTGCGCCGTGATTCGGTGCATGGCAGTTTTGAAGGGACGATTTCGATTGATGAAGAAAACGAAGCGATTATTGCCAACGGTCAATACATCAAAGTCATCTATGCCAATAATCCTGCCGATGTGGATTATAGCCAATACGGCATTCAAGACGCGTTGCTGATCGACAATACCGGCAAATGGCGTGACATGAATGGCCTGTCGATTCATTTGGGCTGTAACGGCATCTCGCGTGTGGTACTGACTGCGCCAAGTAAAGGCGAGATGAAAAACGTCGTATTCGGTGTGAATCACAGTGACATTCTGGATTCTGATCAAATCATCAGCGCCGCCAGTTGCACCACCAACGCGATTACGCCGGTATTAAAAGTCATCGACGAAAAATACGGCATCGAAAATGGCCACGTCGAAACCATCCACTCGTTTACCAATGACCAAAACCTGATTGATAACTATCACTCAGCCGACCGTCGTGGCCGTGCAGCGACTTTGAACATGGTGATCACCGAAACTGGTGCGGCCAAAGCCGTTGCCAAAGCACTGCCGCAGTTGAAAGGCAAGCTGACCGGTAACTCGGTACGCGTACCGACCCCGAACGTCAGTTTGGCGATTTTGAATTTGACCCTAAAAGCCAACAGTTCAGCCGAAGACATCAACGAATACATTCGTCAGATTTCGCTGCACTCGAACTTACAAGGCCAAATCGAATACACCAATTCAACCGAAGTGGTCTCGAGTGACTTTGTTGGCACGCGTTCGACCGGTATTTTTGATGCCCAAGCGACCATCGTGACCAACAATCATGCGACCTTGTACGTCTGGTACGACAACGAAGTCGGCTATAGCTGCCAAGTGCTGCGTATCGCCGAGCAAATGGGTGGCGCAACCTATCCACATGTTCCGGCCAAAACCCGCATCTGATTGGGTTGATGTTTGACTCAAGGTTGAGTCTTTAGGCACTCTGGATCTGCGACTATTTCCAGAGTGCTTGATCTTAAATTACTTTAAATTGCCACCATGTAAGCCACACTC
>JBAQKP010000235.1:0-6918 GCA_049301135.1 Moraxellaceae bacterium
ACCAAAGCAAAAGCCGACGCCGAACGCAAAGCCCAAGCTGATGCCCAAACCAAACGTGATGCCGACCGCAAAGCTCAAGCTGAGGTACAAGCTAAACGTGACGCCGAACGCACATCCCAAGCTGACGCTCAAGCCAAACGTGACACTGAACGCAAAGCGCAAGCTGAGGCACAAGCTAAACGTGACGCCGAACGCAAAACCCAAGCTGACGCTCAAGCCAAACGTGACGCCGAACGCAAAGCTCAGGCTGATGCTCAAGCCAAACGTGACGCTGACAGACAAGCGCAACGCGATGCACAGGCCAAACGCGACGCCGAACGCAAAGCCCAAGCCGATGCTCAAGCCAAACGTGATGCTGAACGCAAAACCCAAGCTGACGCTCAAGCCAAACGTGACGCTGACCGCAAAGCCCAAGCCGATGCACAAGCTAAACGTGATGCTGACAGACAAGCACAACGTGATACACAGGCCAAACGCGATGCCGACCGCAAAGCCCAAGCTGACGCTCAAGCCAAACGCGACGCCGAACGCAAAGCCCAAGCCGACGCTCAGGCCAAACGTGATGCCGAGCGACAAGCACAGCAGGACAACCAACGCGAATCCGAACGAATCGCTCGGGAAGAAGCCAACAAACGCGCTGCCCAAGACGAAGCCGCAGCCGCCAAACGCGCCGAACAAGAAGAACGGCAACGCCAAGCACGCGCCAGCCAAGCGATGGTCGGACAGTTTAAAAACGAAATCCAGCGCAAAGTCGGTAATAATTGGCGTGGTGCACAGGACAACAGTTTTAGCGCATCCGCGCGGATTACCATGAATGCTAGCGGTCAAGTGCTCTCAGTCGTGATCACCAAATCTAGTGGTGATCCACAAGCCGATGCACAACTGCGCGCGGCGATTGAGCGCTCCAGCCCTTTACCCGTGCCTGATGATGCTGAAGTCTTCCAAAAAAACTTCAGGTCAATCACCCTGAATTTTAAATCGGAGTAGCCCCATGAAATTCAACCTATTGGCGGTCAGTCTATTCGCGGTGGTGGCCAGTCTATCCAGTGTCCTGCCCGTGACTGCGCATGCCGAACTTCAGATCGAAATCGCCAAATCGTTTGCCGAAGCGCCCAAAGTTGCCATCGTACCGTTTGAGGCCGATCAAACACTACACCCGATCATCACCGCCAACCTGAATCGCTCTGGTCAATTGAGCAGCGCCAGCAGCCTGCCGGAGCAGCCGACTCGCACCCAAGACATTAACCTCGCCGCGTGGCAATCTGCTGGCGTGCCGTATGTGGTAGTCGGTCGGGTCAGTGCGGTGGCATCTGGCTTTGAAGTCCAATACGAACTGATGGATATCCAAAAAAACACCCGTCTGCTTGGTGAAAAAATCAACGTGCCCGCCAATCGGATGCGCGAAGCGGCGCATTTGATTTCGGACAAAATCTATCAAGCGCTGACCGGCGTCGCGGGTGATTTTTCCGGTCGGATTGCCTATGTGCTACGCGACCGTAAAAATGGCAAACCGTTTTTTACCCTACAGATCGCCGACTCAGACGGCCAGCAACCACGCACTGTATTGGAGTCGGTTGAGCCGATTTTGTCACCGACGTGGACACCTGATGGCCGCAAACTGGCCTATGTCTCATTTGAAACCGGTCGGCCAGCGATTTATCTGCAAGATCTGGCCAGCGGCGAGCGTGAAACGTTGGCACAGTTTAAGGGCTTAAATGGTGCGCCGTCGTTTTCACCAGATGGCAAACAAATGCTGCTCACCGCGTCTAAGGACGGCAATCCCGAAATTTATTTGATGAATTTGGCCAGCAAAAGCGTGCAACGCCTGACCAATGACAGTGCGATTGATACCGAAGCACGGTTTGCGGCGGATGGTAAATCTTTTGTATTCACCTCGGATCGTGGCGGTACACCACAGATTTATCGCTACAATTTAGACAATTCACAAGTGAAACGTCTGACCTTTAATGGCCGCTTTAATGCGCGCGGCAGCTTAAGCAAAGACGGCCAGTCGCTGGCCTTGGTACATCGGCAATCCGGCCAACAGTATCAGGTCGGCATTATGGATTTGGCCTCGGGCGTGATCAGTATTTTGACGCCTACCCCGCTGGATGAGTCACCGAGCTTTTCACCCAACGGCCAGATGGTGGTGTATGCGACCCGTGAACGCGGTCGTGGCATGTTGGCGATTATGTCAACGGATGGTCGGTTTCGCATGAATCTGCCCAGCCAGTCCGGTGAGGTGCGCGAACCAGCATGGGCTCCGGCATTGCGCTAGGCAGCCGCTGCGATTTGACCCGTGTTGTTTGGCACTGTTTTCGCATGGCAGATCAAGTGTTTTTGCAGGTACGGTCTGCGATGAGGTCACGCTCAATCCCTTAAACAGCCGACCCGATCCAAGAGATTCATTCAATCGTCAACATCGTCGTAGACCATCGTGTACGGCATTTCCTCTAACAACCGGAGTATTTTGTATGAATTATAGCCAAATCTTACTGATTCCAAGCCTCGCTGTGGCTATCGCTTTAACCGGCTGTGCCAGTAAAAAGCCCGCCACCCCGCCAGCAGGTACGGCGACGGTTACCTCTGACAGTGGCTCAACCAATGGTGCAACCACGACCGGCACTGGCAATACCAGCGGCCTGAGCGGTGCAGCGCTTGAAGCGGCCAATGCCGCCAACGCTGCTGCTGAAGCATTACGCACAGCATTGGCGACCCGTGTGGTCAACTTCGACTATGACAGCAGCCAACTGTCGCAGAAAGACTTTGCCACCCTGAACGCTCACGCTCGCTATCTGGCACAAACCACCGGCGCAAAAGTCACCCTCGCCGGTCACACCGATGAGCGCGGCACACGCGAATACAACATGGCACTCGGTGAACGCCGTGCGCTCGCCGTGCAGACGTTTTTACTGACCAATGGCGTGACGCAAGGCCAACTTGAAACCGTTAGCTACGGCAAAGAAGTACCGGTGAATGAAGCCACCAGCGAAGCGGCATGGGCTGAAAATCGCCGTGTTGAAATCAAATACGATGCGATGCCACCGACACCATAATGCCAATCTTGCAAACCAAAACGGCTTACGCATGATGCATAAGCCGTTTTTTATTCAAAACCGTCAGCACAAGGCGCTGATGCACAGCTTTACTTCGCAGGTAATCCAGCTCGAAACGCCAAATAATCTGTCGCGGTTTGTTTAACATCTTCTAACATCGGCAAATGTCCGATCCCCTGCATATACAACAATTGCGAATTGGGCATCAGCGCATGCAGAATTTCACCAGCTTTTGGACTGAGCAAGCGATCTTCCGTACCCCATACGATCAGCGCAGGCGCAGTGATCTGCTTAGCACGCTCCTCAATAGGGTCATTGCTGATTTGCTCAAAAATCTGTGCTTCTAGCGCCCGATTGTCGATACTTGGCTGTGCCATCACTGCCAGCATCGGTGCAGGGACATACGGTGGCTCACTCATCGCCATCTCATAGACCCGCTGATAATCCTCAACCGTACTGACCAACAACGGGAACACACCGGTTTTGGCCTCGATCTCAAACGCCTCGGCTTTGGGCGCACTCCAGACGCCACCTGGATCTAACAACCACAAGCTTTGTACCTGCTCGGGATAACGTGCCGCATACGCCAATGCAATATGCCCACCCATCGAACTGCCGCCCAGATGTAACTGTTGGATATTTTCGTTAGGCAACTGCTGCACAAACTGATGTAGACGCTCGGCCTGCGCTGCGGCGCGATAGTCGGCGGGCTGTGGCCGACTCGACTCACCAAAGCCTATATGATCCGGCACGATCACCCGATAATGCGAGGTTAACTGTCGTGCAATACGGGTAAAGTTGTCTTTATTAGCGCCAAAACCATGCAGCAGCAACAGCGGCTCGCCTTGCCCACCGATCAGATAATGATAGCGTGTGCCATCTGGCAAGCTGAGTTGCCGATGCTCTAAACCAGAAGCACGCCGCTCTAAGTCAATTGCAAACTCAGTACTCGGCACGGGAAACAGCCAAATCATGGCAAACACACTAGCGATACTGAATAAGATCAGGCCCAATAGCCCCAACAAGCCTTTTTTCATGCGAGTCATACGCGTTATCCTCAAATCATCATGTTCATTGAGCATCTCGGCTGAGATTGCTGTCTTGGTTATAACCAAGCATGCCGCTGATATGCAAAACAATTCACGACAATCGATGATTTGGATTTATTTTTTAAAAGATTATTTAAACTTAAAATGCCCCCAAACCACAACGGCTTGGGAGCGTCAATAACCTCAGATTGCGGGTCGATTAACGACCCAACATGTCACGCGCAACCACTTCTTTCATGATTTCGTTGGTACCGCCATAGATGCGCTGAATCCGTGCATCGACATAGAAGCGCGAAATCGGATACTCGGTCATATAGCCATAACCGCCGAACAATTGCAGCAGGTCATCCGCCACTTTACATTGAATATCCGTGGCATAGGATTTAACCGCAGAGGCAGTTGCAGGATCTAACTGACCCGCCATATATTGCTCAATGCACTGATTGACAAAGGCTTGAGTGGCCAGTGCTTCGATTTTGGCTTGTGCCAATACAAAACGGCTGTTTTGGAATTTACCAATCGCCTGACCAAAGGCCTGACGCTCACCGACATACTGGATGGTCACATCGAGACAACCGAGAATTGCACCGATTGCAGTGACCGCAATGCCGAGACGTTCACGCGGCAGCTCATTCATCAAATAAGCAAAGCCATTGCCCGCCTCGCCCAGCAACTGATCGGCAGGCACTTTGACATCGGTAAAAAACAGCTCTGAGGTGTCTTGTGAATGCAGGCCGATTTTGTCCAGATTGGTGCCTTTGCCAAAGCCTTCCAGATGCGTATCCACCAACAACAAGGACACGCCTTTGGCACGAGCAGTCGGATCGGTTTTGGCGGCCAGAATCACCAGATCAGCGTGTTGACCGTTCGAAATAAAAGTTTTCGAGCCATTCAGCAGATAGTGATCACCTTGCAAAATCGCACTGCTGCGCATCGCTTGCAGATCGGAGCCAGCACCTGGCTCAGTCATGCCAATCGCACCAACCACTTCGCCAGTGACCATTTTTGGAATCCACTGCTGCTTTTGTGCTTCATTGGCGATGTGCAAAATGTACGGCGCACAAATTTCGGAATGCACCGAAATCGCGGTCGACAATGAACCATAACCAGCACGCGCCGCTTCTTCGACCAGCATCATCGAATAGTTGGTCGGCACACCATAACCGCCGTATTCTTCTGGCATATCGACGCACAAGAAGCCGTTTTCACCCAACTGTGTCCACACGTCACGCGGCATAATGCCGGTTTTTTCCCAATGTTCGTAATGTGGGGCAATTTGCTCGGCCAAAAAACGGCGGAAATTATCACGGAATAATTCAAGATCAGCATCATGAGCTAGCATGGCGGGTGTCCTTTGGTTGGATAAAAAGTCAAAAAGGGAAACAAGACAAATATACAGTCGTGCGGGATTATAGGCGATTGATAGATTATGATAAACAGCAACACAGGCCAGCACTGCGCTTGTCCTGCCCCTGTTCTAAAGGAAATCTCGATGTCGAACCGGCCAAAACCGCAAGCCAACCAATACAAAACCGTCGAACATCCATTTGCGCCGTATGTGCGCATCTTGGGCAAAGGCAAACGCGGCTCGCGCTCACTGACCTTCGCTGAGGCGCAGCATGCGTTTGGGTTGATCTTGGATGGCGAGGTGTTGGATGTGCAGTTGGGCGCGTTTTTGATGCTGTTACGGGTCAAAGAAGAATCGGTCGAAGAACTAGCCGGTTTTGTCAGCGCGACCCGCGAGCGGTTGGATCTGCCTGATTTACAGGTGGATTTGGACTGGTCGAGTTATGCCGGTAAGCGTAAGCACTACCCTTGGTTTTTGTTGGCGGCGTTGTTGTTGGCACGGTCTGGCGTGCGGGTGGTGATGCATGGCGCGGCTGGTCACACACTCAATCGCTTGTATACGGAGGATGTATTGCCGCAGTTGGGGCATCCGATCTGTCAATCTGGCGCACAGGTTGCCGATGAGTTGGCGCGTTGTAACTTTGCCTATTTGCCGCTGTCGGTGATGTCGCCGGTACTCGGTGAAATCATCGAGTTGCGCAATGTGATGGGCTTGCGCTCGCCGGTGCATACTTTGTCGCGCTTGATCAATCCGTTTAATGCAGGCACGACCTTGCAGTCGATTTTTCATCCGGCCTATCGTGCCTCACATCAGCAAGCCGCATTACAGCTTGGCTACCAAAACGGCATGGTGATCAAAGGCGAAGGCGGCGAATTTGAGCGCAATCCCGATGCACGGACGTTGGTGGTGGGAATTAAAGATGGCATGGGTTATGAGTTGGAGTGGCCGATGCTGAGTGAGAGCCGTTCGGATGCCGAGGAGCAGTTTGATTTGGCGCATTATCTAGCGGTGTGGCGTGATGAGCAGCAGCATGCGTATGCGGTACAAGCGGTAGTTGGGACGTTGGCACTGGCATTGATGGCGTTGCAAAAAGCGGATTCGATGGATGACGCGATGCAGATGGCGCAGCAGATGTGGGATCGGCGGTTGAGTTAGGTTTTTGGAAGGTGCTTGCTGTTATGTCCATCAATCCGAAAGATTTTTATATAGCTGTATCAATCAGCGATCTTGTGATGTGGAAAGGAGGTGAGGATGTTGAGTGTGTTGGAAATCCATTTTTAATCCAAGCACTCAATATTCTGGAAATTCACCTCGACCCTGTGCAGTTCTACTTTCAGTATGTTGAGGAATTGGCAATTGGGACAGGCGATGTCTATCTTTATAAACAAGACTTGAAAGGTGAAGGTATTTTCGCCATCAATTTGTTCAAGGACGTTTATGATCAACTGGATATCATTTCCTTTGG